>JALEVZ010000006.1 GCA_022788105.1 Prevotella sp.
CTGCTGAAGGGCAACTGCCAGATTGCAGCCGACTTCGGTGACAACATCAAGAAGTACTGTCCCGACGTTAAGCACGTGGTTGTTATCTTCAACCCCGCCGACGTTACAGCTCTCACAGCTCTCATCCACTCAGGTTTGAAGCCAAACCAGCTCACATCACTCGCCGCTCTCGACTCTACTCGTCTGCAGCAGGCTCTCGCCCTTGAGTTCGGCGTACAGCAGGACAAGGTGACTGGCGCTCACACCTACGGTGGCCACGGCGAGCAGATGGCTGTATTTGCTTCTCAGGTTAAGATCGACGGCAAGCCTCTCTCAGAGATGGGCCTGTCTGACGAGCGTTGGGAGGAGATCAAGCACCACACCGTACAGGGTGGCTCTAACATCATCAAGCTTCGCGGCCGCTCTTCATTCCAGAGCCCCGCTTACAACGCTGTTAAGATGATTGAGGCTGCTATGGGTGGCGAGAAGTTCACATTGCCGGCAGGTTGCTATGTAAACTGCGACAAGTGCGGCTTCAAGAACGTGATGATGGCTATGCCTACCACTATCGACGCTACTGGCGTTCACTTCACAGAGCCTGCTGGCACTGAGGAGGAGATGGCAAGCCTCGCTAAGTCTTACGAGCACCTGTGCAAGATGCGCGACGAGATCGTAGAGCTCGGCATCGTTCCCCCCGTAGCTGAGTGGAAGGAAATGAACCCCAACCTCTAATTTGTTTTAGAGACCTATCTTTCGCAAACATCTATTTGTTAAAGATATATTTAAAGGATGAAGCCCAACTGCGGGTCTCATCCTTTTTTTGTGTTCTACCCGCAAAGACACATGCGCCACAGCCTTTTTATGAGTCTGTCGCGACACAGAAAGAGCACCCTTGCAGTAATAGTGAGCACACATTATAAGAAATAAAGGTATAATTATCCGAAATAAAGACACTCGGTTATTGAATGTTTTTTTGTATTTTTGCAGACAAATCACTACAATAGGAAAGCAGAGCAACAAAAGCATGAAAACTATCAAGGACATGACATTCGGCGGCGAACGCCCGCTCTTCGAGTCGCACGACCTGCGCATGGAGAACATAACCATCACCGACGGCGAGTCAGCCATCAAGGAATGTACTAACTTAGAGGCCGACAACTGCCGCTTTTTCGGCAAATACCCGTGGTGGCACGTTGACGGTAGCGTGATATCCAATTGCTATTTCGCTCCTGAGTCGCGCTCCGCCATCTGGTATTCGTACAACATGAAGATGCGCGACTGCGTGATTGACGGGCCCAAATTCTTCCGCGAGATGAAGAACGTGGAGCTTGAAAACGTAAAGATTAACGATGCCGACGAGACCTTCTGGAACGTGGAGAACCTGCGTCTGAAGAACGTCACGCTTCACGACGGCACCTACCCCTTCATGGGCTGCCGCAACGTGGAGGTCGACGGACTGGTGAGCGACTCCAAGTATGTGTTCCAGTATGTTAAGCGCGCCGTTATACGCAACGCGAAAATCACGACCAAAGACTCGTTCTGGGAGACGGAAGACATCACCGTCTACGACTCGGTGCTCGACGGCGAATATCTTGGTTGGCACTCCAAGAACCTACGTCTTGTGCGCTGCCACATTGCTGGCGAGCAGCCGTTGTGCTACGCTGAGAACCTGGTGCTTGAAGACTGTACCTTCGACCCAGCCTGCGACCGCGCCTTCGAATACAGCACGGTGGAGGCAACCATACGCGGACATATCGAGAACATAAAGAACCCGACGAGCGGACACATCGTTGCCGACAGCATAGGATCGGTCACCATCAACGAGAATGTGCTGCAGCCCGCCGACTGCAAAATAGAGACACGCTAACAACAACAGCATATGAATTACAACTTTGACAAACTGACAGAGCGCCGAGGCTCCAACTCGGTGAAGTGGGACGAGTGTAACGACCCAGAAACCATACCCGCATGGGTGGCAGACATGGACTTTGAGGCTGCGCCGTGCATCATGGAAGCGCTGCAGAAGAGAGTTGACCACCGCATCTTCGGCTACACCTTCGTGCCAGACAGCTACTACAAAGCCATCACCGACTGGTTCAGCCGCAAACACGACTGGGACATCTGTCGCGACTGGATAACATACACTTCCGGCGTGGTGCCAGCCCTCTCAGTGTCGATAAAGGCCCTTACGCAACCTGGCGACAAGGTGCTCATCCAGACTCCCGTCTACGACTGCTTCTTCTCCTCTATACGCAACAACGACTGCGAGATAGTGGAGAGTCCGCTCGTGCGCACCGCCGACAGCTACGCCATAGACTTCGACGACATGGAACGCAAGGTGTCAGACCCCGCACTGAAGGTGTTTGTGCTCTGCAATCCCCACAATCCGGCAGGCAGAGTGTGGACACGCGAAGAGCTTACACGTATGAACGACATCTGCATGCGCCACGGTGTGCGTGTCATCAGCGACGAGATTCACTGCGAACTCGTCATGCCGGGCCACACATTCCTGCCATTCGCCTCGCTCAGCGACGACTGTCAGAACAACAGCATAACGCTCAATTCGCCGTCAAAGGCGTTTAACATAGCTGGTTTGCAGATTGCAAACATCATCTGCAAAGACCCCGAAACACGCCAACGCATAAACCGCGCGATAAACATCAACGAGGTTTGCGACGTCAACGCCTTCGGTGTGACAGCCCTGCAGGCAGCATACAACGAGGGAGAAGACTGGCTTGACGAGCTCATCACATATCTCCACGACAACTACTGCACCCTCCGCGACTTCTTCACCACACACATGCCCGAGTGGAAGGTGCTGCGTCTCGAAGGCACCTACCTGCCGTGGGTAGACATTAGCAGCACAGGGCTGACAGCCGACGAGTTCACCGAGCAGCTGCTCAACGTCAGCAAGGTGAGAGTGAACAGCGGCATGATGTACGGACAGGCCACTGGCAAAGACTACATACGCATTAACATAGCCTGTCCGCGAGCCCGTCTGATGGAGATTCTGAAGCGCATGGAGACTTTCTACAAGCAGATAGAAAAGAATGGAAAAGACCTATAGATTTGAGATTTGTGCCAACGGCGTGGAGAGCTGCATAGCCGCACAAGAGGGCGGTGCAGACCGCGTGGAGCTGTGTGCGGGCATCCCCGAGGGCGGCACCACACCATCGTATGGAGAGATAAAGACCGCGAGGCGCGTGCTGACACGCACACGTCTCCACGTCATCATACGTCCGCGAGGCGGCGATTTCCTATACACGCCGTTAGAGTTGGAGCGCATGACAGCCGACATAGACATCGCACGCGAGCTTGGAGCCGACGGTGTGGTGTTCGGATGTCTGCGCGCCGACGGCACCCTCGACACCGAAGCCAACACTCTGCTCATGTCACACGCCAAAGGCATGTCGGTCACTTTCCACCGCGCCTTCGACCGTTGCGCCAACCCGCAGGAGGCGCTGGAAGAACTTATAGCACAGGGGTTTGACCGCATACTGACCTCGGGCCAGCAGCCAACAGCACTGCAGGGCACACCATTGCTGCGCCAACTCCACGCTCAGGCTGCCGGACGCATCACGCTGCTTGCTGGATGTGGCGTAAACGAGGGCAACATTGCGACCATAGCACGCGAGACTGGCATCGACGAGTTCCACTTCTCGGCACGTGTGGCGGTAAAGAGTGCCATGACATTCAGCAACCCCGACGTGTACATGGGTGCCAAAGGTGCCGACGAAGAGTCTGTCGACATAACATCGGCAGAACGTGTGCGCAACACCATAGCACAGCTGACATGTCAAGACTGAAGATGGTGGCAGTGTGGCTGAGCCGCATAAACCACTGCCGTGGGTTTGGGGTGCAGTCGCCATCGGCATACGCTTTCATACGCTATGTGGTGAACGAGCACTACCCCTACTACGCCTACGAAGACCTACGGAAGCAGCATGCCGACGTGAGCGGTGTGCGGCTGAAGTTGTGTAGGCTTTATCTGCGCCTTGCCAACTACGCACAGGCAGCGCAATGGCTGTGGTGCGGCGAGCCAGGCGACGCCGAACGCAGTTATGTAAACAGCGGATGCAGCCACACCAGACAGTCTGTTGCCGACACTGACAGCGCACTCCCGACACCCGACGCAGCACAACCCACGATAGCAGTCATACCACTCTCCGCCCCCGACGCCACGCGCCGCACACTTGCACTGCGCTTCGTCGAAACGGCAGACGAGGCGCGACGCCTGTCCGAGACGTCACACAGCAAGACCATGCTCGTAGTAGAGGGCATTGGACACGACGCCCCCGCCGCTGACATCTGGCGACAGTTGACCGCCGACAACAGGGTGAGCGTAACCTTTGACCTGTACTATTGCGGCATCGCCTTCTTCGACAGCCGCTACAAACAAGACTACATCGTAAACTTCTGACCAAGCGTCCACATTCTACAACCGACACTATGACGATCTACACCAGACACGGCGACAAGGCGTTCACTACCACATTTGACGGCGAACGAACCGAGAAGACATCACCGACAATTGCTGCCTACGGCGACATAGACGAACTAACAGCCCACCTCGGACTGATGCGCGCAATGACAACGGAGCTACAGAAAAGCGCCGACAACGCCACAGACCGCGACACCATAGGCCAAGAAAACCAATACATAGAACATCTACAGCGCCATCTGCTTGCCGTAGGGTGGTGCCTTATGAGCACACATCCGTCAGACATCGACTTCGCAGCGCTCACCACAGAGATGGAACGGCGCATCGACACCATTGACGCCACACTGCCGCCACTCCACACCTTTGTCGTGCCAGGCAACACTATGGCAGAAGCCCAGTGCCACGTCTGCCGCACCGTGTGCCGCCGTGCCGAACGCGCCGTGGCAGAAGTAGCAAGACAAAAAGCCATAAACCCGCAAATACTGCCGTTTATGAACCGTCTGTCCGACTATCTGTTTGTTTTAGCCCGCAATTTAAACTTTATTTCACATCATACGGAAAAAACATGGAATAAAACTTGCAGATAAGGATAAAATTACTATTTTTGCAAACACTAAAGGCTGTACACCCCTTTAAATGCCTAAACAAGTAGAATAGAAACAACATTAAAAACAGAGAAAATATGTATTGGACACTTGAACTTGCCTCCAAACTGGAAGATGCGCCGTGGCCTGCAACAAAAGATGAGCTCATCGATTATGCGATGCGTTCGGGCGCTCCGTTAGAGGTATTAGAGAATTTGCAGGAGATTGAGGACGAAGGCGATGTGTACGACAGCATCGAAGACATCTGGCCCGACTACCCAACCAAAGAGGACTTCCTCTTCAACGAGGACGAATACTAATCGCCCCGATGCCGACACTATCGGCTCACGACATTGAAGACAAGCGGTATAGAGATTTCACAAAGAAATGTCTATACCGCTTTTTCAGTTCTTATAAAACACCACGCACACCGCCGTCCCGACAAGAGCAGGAGAGCAAAAAAAGAGGCTAAAAAGCTTATAATCAAATAAAAGAAGCTATCTTTGTGCCTACAATCAAACAAAACAAGCTATCTTTGCATAAGTAACAAACAATTAAACACCTAATTATTATGGCTAACTTATTAGACGAAACTCAAGGCCCTATCAACGACAATGGTCGTGATGTGCATGTTATTGACCGCCAACTGCCGGTAGAAATAACTTTTAAGTCAACGCTCTTCGAGATTGCACTATGGGTAACCATTCCGGTGCTCACACTGCTTTTTGTGCTGGCGATGGGCAGCCAACTGCAAGACCCAGGCTTAGTGGCTATTTGTGGCTGCGTGGGCGGACTGCTGCCTGGCCTCATCTTTGTGTTTATGAAAATCTCGGCGCGCAACTATTTCATGAAACTCGAGCAGCGCATACAGGCCGAAGCCTCAAACATAGACAACTATCTTGAGCAGCGAGTGCAGATACTGCAAAACGTGGTAGGACTGGTAAACCGCTCCATCGACCTCGACAAAGACGTGATGAAAGCCGTGGCAGCCCTGCGTGGCGGCGCCATAAACGAAGGCACCCGCAGCGAGGTAAACAGCCAACTCAACATGGCTTGCGGTCGCCTGTTCCCACAGGTAGAAGCCTATCCCGAGCTGAAAGCCCATCAGACCATCATGGATGCCATGCAGCAAAACAGCTATCTGCAACGCGAAATCACTGCAGCACGCACCGTTTACAACAGCCGCGTGACACAGTGGAACACCGATCTGTTCTCATGGCCCACCAAGATGATTGTGGCAGCACGTCAAGGCTACACCACCCGCATACCGTTCACGGCATCGGCAGAAATACGCGAGCGGGCACGTGGCACATTCTTCTAAAACCGCCAAGCCACATCCTTTCAAAGGAAAAACCTATTAACAGCACCCCAAAATCTAATCTTATTCAAGTTTCGCATGCTTAAAGCATGCTGATAGTTCTTGCTTACGCAAGCGGCAAAGCCGAGCGGAAGACTTGCGAAACTTTAGTAATCTTATCAATGGCAAACGATATATACGATCCACTGGAAGAATATGTCAAAACGTTTCGCCCGAAGTTTGAACAGGTAGCCCGCGACACCTTCGCACAACTGGCAAAAGAGGCACAGGTAGACATAAAGGCCAACCAAGAGACGTGCAGCAGACTCTACGACACCCAAGAAGAACTGGAGGATGTGAACCAAAAATATAAGTGGACACGCATACTCTGCTTCCTTCTGTGGGGTTGCGTGGTGCTGGGCGGTTTCTATCTATATAAGGGACAAAACGTGCTCGACACCACAACTTTCTACCTCACCGTCTTGCTGATGGTGGGAGCGGTGCTGTGTCTTATTATCGAGATTCACCCCAGGATGAACCGTCTGAGCGACGAGCGCGACGACCTTGAGCTGTCTGCCAACGACTTAGAGAGAGAGGCATGGCAGCAGATGGCGCCCTTGAACCGTCTGTACGACTGGGACATGCTGGCGCGCATGATTACCGCCACGGTGCCAAAGATAGAGTTCGACCCCTACTTCACCACACAACGCCTCGCCGACCTAAGGCGCATATACGGTTGGAACGACAGTTTCAACACAGAGCGGTCGGTCATCTACGCCCACTCAGGACTCATCAACGGCAACCCCTTCGTGCTATGCCGCACACGCAAGATGGAGATGGGTACAAAGACCTACTACGGTTCAAAGACCATACACTGGACCACGGAAGAGACAGGCAGCGACGGCAAGCAACACACCGTGCATCACTCCGAGACGCTCACAGCCAGCGTCACAGCCCCATTCCCAGAATATTACGAGCGCACCAGGCTGTTCTACGGCAACACCGCCGCCCCCGACCTCACGTTTACGCGCGAGAGCAGCGGGCTGGCAAGCCGCGAAGGGTCGCTATCGTACAAATGGCAGAAGCACAAACTGAAGAGGAAGGCGCGCGACCTCGACAACAGCGACTATGCCATGATGACGAACGAAGAGTTTGAAGTGGCGTTCAACACCAGCGACCGCAACAACAATCAACAGTTTGCACTGCTCTTCACGCCCCTGGCACAAGAAAACATGCTCAAGCTGCTAAAAGACAAGAGCGCAGCTTATGGCGACGACTTCGACTTCATAAAAGACCGGATGATAAACGTCATCATTCCCGAACACATGCAGTCGATGGAGCTCGACATGGACCCGCGGCGCTTTGACGACTACGACTATGTGAGGGCAGAGAAAGACTTCTACCGCATGAACGCCGACTACTTCCGTGCCATCTACTTCACGTTGGCGCCCCTACTCTGTGTGCCCATGTACCAACAGATAAGGCCCATTGGCGACATGTACGGTCGCGACATGAAGCAAGAGAGCACCTTCTGGGACCACGAAGCAATAGCCAACCACTGGGGACAAGAACGCTTCAAAGCCCCGTCGTGCGTCACCGACTGCATACTGAAAACCGCAGAAATGCCTGCCGCCGACGGCACAAAGCTGATAACCGTCTATGCCCACGGCTACTATACCGAACAGCGCCTCACGTACATATCAAAATATGGAGGCGACGGCAACTGGCACAACGTGCCCGTCTACTGGGACGAATATCTGCCCGTAACAGGACAAGGCTCTCTGCATCTGACCGAAGACAACGCCACCGACGACCCGACAGCCACACCCCAGCAGCGCCTCAGCCGCATAAGCAAGGTGCTAAGCGACACACACATGAAGCTATACCGCAAACACATAGCGTCAAGGTTGTAGGGGTTATGCATCCGCCAATCAGCAGGAGCACAGCGAAAAAAGAACGGTGCACAAGCGAGTATAGGACAGCGCATAAACGAGTACAAAACGGCACACAAACGCACACATCACAAAGACGTCATTTGTGCGATTCTGCTGACACATTGCTACATTTTCACGGCTTTTGCTTACGCCAATTCTTAACGTGTGTTAAAAGCCGCACGACTTTCCCACTACGCCCCTTTGGCGAGGTCAAAGGGGCGTAGTGACAGCCTCATTAGGCCGTAGTGAGGACGCCAAATGGGCACTATCATTTTGTCACTTCGGCTCTTTCAGTTTCTCACCACCTACTAAAACAAGACCAACCACATGTTGGCAAACGAAAACAAAAAGCGACGGAGCGCGTACACATTCGTACTTTCTGAAGGTAAGAATACAAAATTTTCACCTTTTTGGTATAATAATAAAGGTACAACTCCGTTATTATAGCGTGTTTAAACGCAGTTTCATTATATCAGCACTAATTGCATCTGCCGTCACAACGGCCCATGCACAGTACGACGTGTCGTTCAGCCACTACTTCGACCTTGAGCCATCGTTCAACGCGGCGGCAGTGGGCAAACAGTCAAAGCTGAACATTGCGGCGGCGTATGCCATTGAGTTGGCGGGATTTGAACACAATCCCAACACCATGTTTGCATCGGCAGACATGCCCGTGAGGTTTCTCGGGGCGCTGCACGGCGTGGGTATGCAGTTCGTAAACGACAAGATTGGTCTGTTCTCACACCAGCGCATCACGCTGCAATACGCCTACAAGCACGACCTGTTCGGCGGCACGATAAGCGCCGGCATAAACGCGGGACTGCTCAGCGAGAGCTTCGACGGCTCGAAGGCAGAGCCTGGCGAGACGGGCGACCCGGCACTAGCGACGTCGAAGGTTGACGGCAACGGATTGGACCTCGGCGCCGGACTGTACTACAGCCACCGCAACTGGTATGTCGGACTGTCTGCCACACACCTCAACTCGCCACTCATCGAGCTTGGCGAACGTAACGAGCTGAAGATTGACCCCACCTATTACTTCACGGCAGGATATGACATAAAGCTGCGCAACCCGTTCCTCACCGTGAAGACATCGGCACTCGGACGCACTGATGGCGTGGCGTGGAGGGCTGACGTGACGGGACGACTGGTCTACACCAACGATAAGAAAGTGATGTACGCTGGACTGACCTACAGCCCCACAACGTCGGTCACGCTGCTCATAGGAGGCAGTGTCCACGGTGTGATGCTCGGCTACAGCTACGAGTACTACACCTCTGCCATCAGCTTTGCCAACGGCGGACACGAGCTGTTCATAGGCTATCAGGTAGACCTCAACATGACAAAGAAAGGTAAAAACAAACATAAGAGTGTAAGAATACTGTAACGGCGGCGACGCGCACACACCATGAAGCGCACGTCACAAACAGCAGACATTACCATAACGAAGATTCATAACAACGAAGTTTTCTACAACAACGATGAAAAGAACAAATCTTATATCTGTGCTCGCGGCAACAGTGCTTGCCCTAAGCCTCACCGCATGCTTCGGCGGCAAGTCCACCACATCGACAGGACGTGGCGGCGAGCTGGTGGGAGTAGGTGGCGGACGCGGCTTCGCCGAGCCAACACCTTACGGCATGACGAAGGTGAACCGCGGATTCCTACACATGGGTCTGCAAAAAGAAGACAGTCTGTGGGGCATGAAAACGCCGAAGAAGGACATCTCGGTGGACGGATTTTGGATGGACGAAACTGAGGTCACAAACTCTAAGTACAAGCAGTTTGTGTTCTGGGTGCGCGACAGCATACTGCGCACAAGACTCGCCGACCCAAGCTACGGAGGCGACGAGACATACATGATAACCGAAGACAAGAATGGCGACCCTGTCACTCCGCACCTTAACTGGAAGAAGCAGCTGCCGCGCAAACCCAACGAAGACGAGATGCGCGCGTTCGAGAGCCTCTACACCACCAACCCCGTGACTGGCGAGAAGATGCTCGACTACAGACAGCTCAACTATAAATATGAGGTCTACGACTACACTACAGCGGCGCTGCGACGCAACCGCATAAACCCGAACGAGCGTAATCTCAACACCGACATCACCATCGACCCCAACGAGGTGGTGATGATTTCAAAGGACACAGCCTATGTCGACGACGAGGGACGCATCGTGAGAGAGACTATCAACCGTCCGCTCTCAGGACCGTGGGACTTCCTCAACACATACATCGTGAATGTCTATCCCGACACAACGGTGTGGGTGAACGACTTCCGCAACTCGGAGAACGAGACTTATCTGCGCAACTATTTCTCCAACCCTACATACAACGACTACCCCGTGGTAGGAGTGACATGGGAACAGGCCAACGCTTTCTGCGCATGGCGCACCGACTATCTGCTCAAAGGGCTTGGGCCGGAGGCACGATATGTGCAGCGTTACCGCCTGCCGACAGAGGCAGAGTGGGAATATGCGGCACGAGGCAAGGAGGGAACAGAGTTTCCGTGGGACAACGCCGACGTGAAAAGCGGAGACGGATGCTTCTATGCCAACTTCAAACCCGACCGCGGCAACTACACGCAGGACGGCAATCTTATAACGTCTAAGGTAGGCATCTACAACGCAAACAGCAACGGTCTGTTTGACATGGCAGGCAACGTGGCAGAATGGACGAGCACGGTCTACACCGATGCAGGCGTCGATGCCATGAACGACCTTAACCCGCAGCTCGAATACAAGGCTGCAAAGGAAGACCCGTACAAGCTGAAGAAGAAGAGCGTGCGCGGCGGTTCGTGGAAAGACCCGGAGTCGTTCATACGCTCGGCATGGCGAACATGGGAGTACCAGAACCAGCCACGGTCGTACATCGGATTCCGTTGTGTACGCAGCCTGGCAAGTACTTCAAGTGTTAAACAGAAAAAAAACAAGAAAAGATGAGCAACTATAGCAAACTGAACATCGTGTACCGTCTGCAAAAGTGGATGGACAGTGTGCCTGGACAGACCTTCCTCAACTACGCATATAGCTGGGGCGCATCTGTCGTTATTCTCGGAACCCTCTTCAAACTGACCCACCTCCCAGGTGCAAACATCATGTTGTTTGCGGGAATGGGCACGGAAGTGTTCGTGTTCTTCCTCTCCGCATTCGACCGTCCGTTCGATAAGACAGCCATTGGAATGGACTTGCCAACGCATCTCTACGAAGAGGAGGAGAATGACGAAGAAGCTGAAGGACAGCACGACAGCAATGCCTGCACGGCAGCAACGGCAGGTGGCGCGACAGTAGTCGGAACACCAGTGGGCGGCACCATCATCATTGGAGGTGGAGCAACAGCTGGCAATGCAACAGCAAATGACGCCGATTCGTCTGTCAATGGCGCCGATTCATCAGCCAACGCAGCTGCACAGGCAGGCACAGGCGGCGGTGCAACGCTCGTCTCTAACGTGCCCTCATGGGTGGAAGCACAGCAACAGGTGTCGCCAGAGCTGGCAGAAGCTCAGGGCAACTACGTGGAGGAACTGAAGAAACTGACCGAGATGTTGCAGAAAGTGTCGGAGCAAAGCGCACGCCTTACACGCGACAGCGAAGAGATGGAGAACCTAAACCGCACTCTTACTGGCATCTGCAAGGTGTACGAGATGCAGCTTAAGAGCGCCAGCCAGCAAATAGGCACCATCGACCAGATAAACGATCAGAGCCGCCGCATGGCACAACAGATTGAACAACTCAACTCTATCTACGCCCGAATGATTGAGGCTATGACCGTCAACATGAAAGGAGTAAATCCTGGAGCATAAGACTTGAGAGTTCAGAAACACATGTTTGAGGATTCAATAAAGCATGTTTGAAGATTCAATAAAGCATGTTTGAGGATTCAAAAGAATATGTTTGAGAGTTTGGAAACACACTCCACTAACAACAATTAAAATGGCAATAAAGAAAAGACCCGTATCGCCGCGCCAGAAGATGATTAACCTTATGTACGTCGTCCTTATGGCAATGCTGGCCCTCAACATCTCTACCGAGGTGCTGGACGGTTTCTCGATTGTGGAAGAAAGCCTCAATCGCACCACCGCCAACTCCTCAAAAGAGAACGAGAGCCTCTACGGCAACTTTGCCGAACAGATGAAAGCCAACCCGCAGAAGGTGAAGGAATGGTTCGACAAGGCCACGGAGGTGAAGCGCATGAGCGACTCGCTATACAACTACGCACAATATCTGAAAGAAGCTATCGTAAGAGAGGCTGACGGAAAAGACGCTGATGTGCGCAACATCAAGGGCAAAGACGACCTTGAAGCGGCAAGCCAGGTGATGCTTGCACCAGGTACCGGACAGGGCGGAAAGCTCTTCCACGCCATCAACTCGTTCCGCGAGCGCATACTACGCATGGTACCCGACGCGCAACAGAAGGCTATCATCGCGAGCAACCTTACCACCAAAGTGCCGCACAACGCCAATACGCTCGGCAAAAACTGGCAGGAGTACATGTTTGAAGACATGCCTGTGGCTGCCGCAGTGACGTTGTTATCAAAGCTACAGAGCGATGTGCGCTACGCAGAAGGCGAAGTACTACACACACTCGTGGCGAATATCGACATGAAAGACATACGCGTGAACAAGCTTAGCGCCTTCGTCATACCCGAATCGCGCACCGTTATCAGCGGCGACTTGTTCAAAGCCCAGATTGTAATGGCTGCCGTCGACACCACACAGCAGCCCGAAATATACGTCGGAGGGCAGCGTATCGCTGGCAGCCAGTACCAGTTTACCGCTGGAAGCGTAGGCGAGCACTCCTTCGGAGGCTACATCACCATGCGCGACGGAAGCGGCAACACCGTGCGACGCGACTTTACACAGAAATACACGGTAGTAGCGCCGAGCGCAACAGTGTCTGCCGACCTCATGAATGTGCTGTATGCTGGCTACGACAACCCCATAAGCATCTCCATCCCAGGCGTGCCTCTCAGTAGCGTATCGGCGTCGATGACAGGCGGCGCGTTCCGTTCCATCGGCATGGGACGCTACATTGCGCGCCCCTCGGCAGTGGGTAGCGACGTCACCATCAACGTGGCGAGCAACGAAGGCGGACGCTCCCGCCAGATGGGAAAGTTCACTTTCCACGTGCGTAAGCTCCCCGACCCGACAGCATACATACAGATTGGCACCACCCGCTTCCGCGAAGGCGGATTGTCTAAGGCTGCACTCATGGGCGTCAACGGCCTCAACGCCGCCATCGACGACGGAATACTCGACATCCAGTTCCGCGTGACGGGCTTCGAGACTGTGTTCTTCGACAACATGGGCAACGCCGTGCCGATGGCATCCAACGGCGCACAGTTCTCCGAACGACAGCGCGACACGTTCCGCAAACTGTCACGCAACAAGCGCTTCTACATTGCCAACATCACCGCCGTCGGACCCGATGGCATCTCACGCAAATTGACTGGGTCTATGCAGGTGATAGTAAAGTAGGGGTTAAAGGTAAAAAAGTAAAAAGGTAAAAAGGTAAAAGAAGGGCTGACGCCGAGTGGGAAGGCGATCTCAAAGCATATATAAGGCGAGCTCAAAGCTATATAAATCAAGAGCAAAGCAGATATAAGAGCGAACTCAAAGCTATATAAAGCGAGAGCAAAGCAGATATAAGAGCGAAGCCACCACTCCACATCGATATTAAAAATAACAACATAATGAAACGACTATTTATCATATTGCTCGCAGCCTGCGCACTGCCAGGCGTTATGTCGGCACAGCCAGCGGCACGCCGTCAGCAGCAGCAACAGGCGGCACAGCAGCAAGCAGGACAGCTGAGCACACGCGCACAGATTTCGTTCCCCACCCAGGCAGCGATGGACGAAGACGTGGTGTGGCGACGCGACATATACCGTGAGATTGACATCACGCAGGACGCCAATGCCGGACTCTACTACCCGACAGAGCCGATCGGTTCGCAGATGAACCTCTTCACCTACATTTTCAAGCTGGTGATGCGCCGTTCTGTGCCCGCCTACGAGTACCGTCTCGACGGCAACGAGGTGTTTGACAAGACAGCACAGGTAAACCTGAAATCGTTGCTCGACAACTATCACATCTTCTATGAGCGCACCGACCGCGGCATACACATCGACGACAGCGACATACCGTCAAAGGAAGTGACCGCCTACTACATTAAGGAGAGCACCTACTTCGACCAGAACTCCGCCACATTCCACACCAAAGTGCTGGCGTTATGCCCCATTCTGCGTCGCGAAGACGACTTCGGAGATGGTGCGACGTCATACCCGCTGTTCTGGATAAGATACGACGACCTCGCCCCGTTCCTCACAAAGCAGACCATCATGACCAGCAATCTCAACAATGCTGCCACGATGAGCATGGACGACTTCTTCACCAAGAACATGTACAAGGGCAAAATATACAAAACCAACAACATGCTTGGCAAGACACTCGCGCAGTATTGTCCCAACGACTCTGCCATGAAGCGCGAGCAGAAGCGCATAGAGGGTGAGCTACAAGCCTTTGAGAAGAACATCTGGGGCGACCAGGCACGCAAAGACTCGCTCGACTCCATCGCCAAACTCGACAAGAAAGAGCTGAAGGCGACGAAGAGAAAGAACCGTCGCGTGGGTGGGACGACAACGGCATCAAAGCCTGCCACCGTCAAGAAGCAACGCCGTCCGAGCAGTTCGGGCAGTGGTTCTGGCGGCTCATCAGCACGTGTCACCGTGCGCCGCGAGCGTCACTAAAGCAGCCGTCCAAGCCCCGCGGCTACGCTGGCAAGCCCCATGACTACGCTGCCAAGCCCCAACCGCCCTTCAATGGTGCTGTCCCCCTGACAACAACCCAGCAATAAACAAGAACAATAAAACAAAAGAACAAAAAGATAAAGAAAGGTAAGAAGACGATGAAAAGGATTTTCACAATGCTGCTGTTCGCCGTAGCGCTCACAACAGCCACCACTGCCGAGGCACAGATTAAGTTCGGTCTGAAAGGCGGTGTCAACGTAACAAGCATGTCATTCAACAACAGCGTGTTCGACACCAGCAACCGCACAGGCTTCTTCGTAGGCCCCACCGTGAAGATTCAACTGCCGCTCGTAGGCTTGGGCATCGACGCTTCAGCACTCTACGACCAGCGCGAGGCAAAGGTAAGAGTTGCAGACAGCTTCACAGGCAACACCTACACCACCGACCAGACCCTGCGCAGCAAGGCAATCAACATCCCCATCAACCTGCGTTACGGATGGGGTCTGAGCAGCTTGGCAAACATATTCCTGTTTGCTGGACCGCAGTTTGGCTTCAATGTCGGCGATAAGGAGCAGAAGATCACAGACAGTTCGACATGGAACGTGAAGAACTCCAACTTCAGCGTAAACGTTGGTGCTGGTGTCACCCTGCTCTCACACCTGCAGCTCACCGCCAACTACAACATCGCATGTGGCAAGACTGCCGACGCCACACTGAAGAATGTAGGCGAAACCCTCACCGACAAGGAGGTACGCACACGCGCCAACGCATGGCAGATAGCCCTCGCCTACTACTTCTAAACAGGCAGTAGCCGAAAGGCACAAACACATACAAAGCCTGACACGAAGCCGCACAGCCGGTTTCGCGTCAGGCTTTTTTCGTTTCATGCAAGCCGTCACAAGCCACCCAAAAGCGGGTCAGCGGATTTTTCCGGTTGGTAACACCATATGTTAGGAATAAAGTCGTACCTTTGCCATATGGAACAGACCAAGCTACTACGTGCCATTCTTCCGGATGTGCTTATAGACAACTTCGATGTTGTAAGTTTTGATAAGACCGATAGCCGCTTTGACATTTATCTTGACGAGAAGAAGGT
>JALEVZ010000024.1 GCA_022788105.1 Prevotella sp.
TGTCATGAACCTCATCTCAGCATTGGGAGCATATTGTTTCTTTGACAACAAGCCAATGGCATTGCAAGGATACTGCATCGAAGACACGAAGCAACTTTCATTGTTCTAAAGACAGAATAATCTCTTTCGATTCTTTATATACAGCCCATGTCTGATGGCATGGGAAGAGAACTCGCGTATATGTCTTCACATGCAACTAATCGCTATTTTATCCCGAATTGGGGTAGTCATTACACTTAATATGATTTTTTATTAACAGAGTATTGCCTAATCGTTGACCATCAAATACGAGCAGTACTTATTGAGCAGATTAGTCAGTGGTAAATCTCCCTTTTGGTAACGCTCTGCATCGAGTGGCAATATTCTTTCACAAACCTTTCTATGACCTTTGAATAGGACACTGAGATATGGTATGCCATTCTCCTGGGTAATACGCATATCGGTAAAGAATTGTGTGAGGTCCTCTGCATCAAAGACAATGGAATAGCTTGGTCGTTTGGCTCCTGGAATGTCTTCTACCAATATGTTCTTGCTGACGAGGTCTTGTATGTCACGTATGGCTGTGTCTTTGGAACACTTAGCCAAGGATGCCCAAGTCTTAGACGTTATCTTTGCCTCATAGCCATCAAGGAAGAGATTGAGCATTTGTGTCTGTCGCTCCGTCATAGGTATGGATGCAGCCTTCTGCCAAAAGAAACTTTTGTTCAAGATGGTGGTAACAATGGTTTCTGCTTCATCGAGCGCATCAATCAGTTTCTTCATATACCATACCAACCATTCTGTGATGTCGCCATCGCCACGTTGCATACGTTCCAGAATGTCGTAATAGTGGTTCTTGTCTTTATTGATTTGAGACGAAATATTGTAGAAACGCAACTCGCTCTTCTCACCGCGAGCCAAAAGCATGTCGGAGATAATGCGAGCCAGTCGGCCGTTGCCATCTTCGAAAGGATGTATGCTGACAAACCAGAAGTGGGCTATGGCTGAACGGACAACGCTACCCGCTGTGTCTTCGCCATCAAACCATGCTATAAACTTTTGCATCTCGCTTTCTACAAGATTAGGAGAAGGGGCTACATAATGCACCTTCTCACGGCCGAACATACCGCTGACAATATGTTCCTCGTTTGTACGGTATTGTCCAGTCTCTATATGGCTACCTTCGCTAAAACCAGTCGGAAAAAAAGCCGCTTGCCATGCACAGAGTTTCTCTTTACAGAGAGGTTGGTCATAGTTCTGCACGGCTTCGAGCATAACACTAACAACAGAGTCAACATAATGAGAAGGAGCTGTATATTTCACGTTTTCAATTCCCAGTTTTCTAGCGATTGAAGAACGCACCTGTTCCTCATTCAGACGTATGCCTTCAATTTCTGAAGAATATACTACATCATGTGTCAAGTTCTCTGTCATGGCTCGGAGTTTGCTGTCAAAACCGAGCGAGCTCAATCTGCCGTAAAGCAAACCTTGCTTACGACATACTATTTCCTGAAGTATTGATACCTCAGAAGCATCCCAACGGAAGTTTGTCCAATTATCTCTTTCGTGTATATACATAATATATTTGTTCTATGTGCGACAAAGAAAGTGCAAAGGAGTGGAAAACATCAAATTTACTTGATTGTTTTCCCGAGTGCAGCCTATTTTATTTAAAGAACGGCATTCAACGCCGCATATTCTGCGACAAAAATAATAAAATAATGTCGAATCGCCAAATAAACCAGAAAAATACCGCAAATTTTGCGACGTTTCCAAGAGGGTAACGGCAAGTATGGATAATTCATATTCCAAAGCACTTGTCTCGTCGTCCTGTACTTGCCCACAAGAAGGCATGGCAACGGATAAATTATTGCAGCGTCAAGTAGCTGCATACTTAGAAATAGACACTCCAATGTTCAGTAAAATAGAATGTGGGGATAGGCGAGCAAAGAGAAGCCAAGTAATTCATGATGCACAAGTACGAAAATTATAGATACGAAACAAGTTCATAATGGTTCACTTCGTGAATTCGTTTTTATGAGAACGCTCCAGGATAGTCGCGATGTATCGGTGGCGATGAAGCGTTACTCCACTGTTCCAAGTTGTTCGCACCGCTGGTCAAAGGCGGCGTTTACGCGCTGCATCCAGTCGGGGAGCGACTTCAGTGCTTGATAGACCAAGGGGGCAGGCATCTCGCGGTAAAGAGCATAGGCCATGGGACCGGCGATGGCAGCCAGCGTGTCGGAGTCGCCGCCGAGGGAGATGGCAAGACGCAGGCAGTCGATGTAATCGGTAGAGGCGATGAGGCATAGGATGGCAGGACCAACGGTGCCTGGGCTATTGGAGAAGAAAGAGTAGGAGTCGTGAATGTCGTCGTAGGTCTTTCCGCTCCAGAACGGGCAGTATTTGTCGAGCACATGCTGGCGCACAAACTCCTTGTCTTTGCCGTTTTTAAGGTAGAAGATGGCGAGGGCTGTTGCCACAGCACCGTTTATTCCTTCAGGGTGGTTGTGTGTGGGAGCCGCTGTTTGTGTGGCGAGGTCTATGCACTCCTCTTCTGTGCGTGCCAACCATCCTGCCGAACTGCAGCGCATAGCCGAGCCGTTGCCCATGCTCCCGTATGGTTCATGGTCGTGGTCTTTTATCCACTGTTTGAATCGGTGGCCGTAGCCAGCGTGAGGGTGCTGGTTGGCGCACATCCATAGGTTGTCTGCCATGTTCTTGCCTTTTAAGAATGCTTCGGCACAGGCAAAGGTGAGCACTGTGTCGTCGGTGAAATGGGCTCGTGATGAAAACATCTTCACGGCGTTATAGTCTTTTGTGCGATGCGCACGTCCCTCGTATGCGCTGCCTGCAATGTCGCCCACGGCAGCGGCCATTAATAGGTTTTTCATAATGATGGTTGTGTGTTGTTTAGAAAAGATATTTACTCTCACTTGTCTTTGTTTGGGTGTTTTTTGCTAAAGCACTCTTTGCTCCACAGTATGAGAAGAAAGACCGCTACTGCTACGTCTATGATATTCCACAAACTGCGACCTAACGCTATTTTTATGAATGGTTGAAACAGTAAGGCGAAAGCTCCGAATGTCACCGTAAGCGCGCCATTCTTCTCCTTATTATACTGGTATGCCAGTACGGTAAACACAACCATTGCGACAAACCGTAGCAATGAATAATAGCCATAAGGCAAATGAAGCAGACATGCGAGGAGCATTACTGCCATGATGGGTTTGATAGTTTTCATAACTGTTTTTTGCTACACTTATGTAAGTGGCGGAACTTTGGTTAAACGATTTATGTTTTTGTGCAGTAATGCTGCAATCTTTTTGCAAAAATACGAAAAGAATGTGAGCGAAACAAGTTCATAATAGTTCATAATTTTAAGTTTATAGGTAATAAAAAAGCAGAAACCACACGTAAAACAAACGTGTGGTTCCTGCTTATGTCGTTTATCGATTTGTAGGTCTTGACAGCCTGATTTATCCGAGATATTTCATCAGAATCTTGGCATTGCCGCTGTCGCGCAGTTTGGCGATGCTCTTCTCTCTAATCTGGCGCACACGCTCACGGGTCAGTCCCAGCTGGTCACCAATCTCTTCGAGTCCCTTCTCGTGGCAGCCGATGCCAAAGCACTCGCGAATGATGGTTATCTCACGGTCTTTCAGCACCTTGTTGAGCACAGAGTTGAGCTCTTGAGCCATTGACTCGTGGTCTACATGCTTGTCGGTTCGTGTGTCGTCGCCGCTGGGCATTACGTCGAGCATACAGTTGTCTTCGCCGTCCTGGAACGGGGCGTCGATGCTCACGTGGTGGCCGTCAGCCATGAGGCTCTGTCCAATCTTCTCCTCGTCAATCTTTGTCGCGTCAGCAAGCTCCGACACTGACGGGTGGCGCTGGTTCTCCTGCTCAAACTTGTTAATCTCGTGATTAATCTTGTTGAGCGAGCCAACCTGGTTTAGGGGCAGACGCACGATGCGGCTCTGCTCGGCGATAGCCTGCAGAATGCTCTGACGAATCCACCATACGGCGTATGAAATGAATTTGAAGCCACGTGTCTCATCAAACTTCTGTGCGGCTTTTATAAGGCCAATGTTGCCTTCGTCGATAAGGTCAGTCAAGGTGAGACCCTGGTGCTGGTACTGTTTTGCAACAGACACAACAAATCGAAGGTTGGCAGTGACGAGCTTGTCCTTGGCACGTTCGCCTTCAGGACCACCCTTCTTTATTTTCTGCGCCAACTCGATTTCTTCGTCAATAGAGATAAGTGGAGCGCGTCCGATCTCGACAAGATATTTGTCTAATGCCTCACTCGAACGGTTTGTAATACTTTTCTGAATCTTTAATTGTCTCATCTTTATACCTAAATTCTATCTGCTTGTATCTTGTATATGGTTATAACGCTTTGATTTTCAAAATATTGTCAAAATCATGCCCTAAAACCTTGCAAAGGTAATGAAAAAAACTGTAACTGCCTAATAATGTGGCGTTTGTTTCGTGTTAAATAAAATTAATGTGGTTGTGACGTTTCCAATACGGTAGCGGAGATGTTGTGCAAAATGGTCTCGCGTTGTTGTTCAGAGGCTATGAAAAGCGCTGTTGATAGCACTTCGCCGTCTATGGCGTTGTCGGTTATCACAGATAGAGTGCGCATCCCGTCTATGGTGTTGCCCGTGAGTGGGTTTATGATGTGTCGTCGGGTCGGGGCGTCGTTTCCCGATGTGGTTAGGCAGTTGTCGTGTAGAGTGACCGATTGACACTTAGAGGTATTTGTGCAGACCGACCATCCTGCTGTTTGTGTGTCAATGCTGCCCATTGCCACTATCGAACTGTTGCCAAAATTGATGAGCGCGTGGCTTATGCCGTGTGAGGATAGCAGTGTGCGAGTCTGTTCTGCGGCGTAGCCTTTAACAAAGCCTGAGAGGTCGAGGCTTAGCCTGTCGTCAAGGCGCGTAGCTGATTGGTTGTTTATATATAATGTGTCGATGGAGCGCGGACTGTGACCGACACTCCCAATGGTGATGTCAAACAGTCCTAAGGTCTGCCTGTGGTAGTCGCGACACATCTCCAGCATGTGGCACAGTCTCTCGGGTAGGGACACGGCTGTGTTTGCCGGTGCGCTGTTAAGTACCGACAATGCCGATGTGGGGTCGAAACGGTTTGCTTCCCGTTCTATTGCCCACGCGTTCGCTGCCACCTCGTCCATGATGGCGTTGAGTTGCAGCTCGCTGTGCGTAGTGCTCACCACGGCGATGTCTATGCGTGTGTGCATGGCAGCAAACCACGCGTAATAAAGCGACGCCCCCGCCGGGCTTTGGGCTGACGGAGGCGTTATGATGTGATGGACTGTTGTCACGGCAGTTCTTTTATCTTCACGTTTTTGAACCATACTTCGTCGCCATGGTCCTGTAGCAGGATGTTGCCTTCTGTGTGGTTGCCGAAGTTGTTCCAGTTCTTGTATTTGCTGTAAGCCACAAGTGCGTTCCACATCTGGTTGTTACGCTCATATTCCAACATCTTGGTGCCGTTGAGCCAGTGCTCAACGTGGTTACCCTTCACCACGATGATGGCGTTGTTCCACTGCTTTATGTCGAAAGGTTTATTTTCTGGAGCAGGTATGAGGTCGTAGAGAGAAGCAAGCTTGCGATTGCCTTTCACGCCGAGCTTGGCGTCGGGATGGCGCAGGTCGTCGAGTATTTGGAACTCACAGCCTATGGCAGAGCCTGCACCTTTGTTTTCTGCAGGGTCTACAAAATACTTTATTCCGCTGTTAGCACCCTCCGTTATCTTGAAGTCGACACTCAGTATGAAGCATTTGTATGTGCGTGTTGTCACGATGTCGCCGCCGTTGGCAGCCTCGCCACCGTTGCCTGCCATCACTTTCAATACGCCGTTTTCTATTGTCCAGCCTTTTTGTGGAAACTTGTCAAGCTTGGCGCCGCGCCATCCGTCGGTGGTCTTGCCGTCCCACAGCAGACGCCATCCGTCAGCGGCTTCAGCCTTTGATATGTAGTTGTCTTTGCCAGATGCGTGCAGCATGGTCATGATTTTCGCTCCGTCGGTCTTGCAACATGGTGTAGCGTTGTTTGTGCAAGTCTTTGCTGCGGCAGTTTTACAGCATGTCGTAGTGGTCTTGTTGCCGCATTTTGCAGCCTGCTTTGTCTGTGCTATTGTGGGTGTGGCAGCCTGCATTATGACGGCAGCCAACAGTAAAATGGTCTTTTTCATAAGTCTTGTCTTTATTGTTTGTGTGGTGAATGATGTGTGCGTGTTATACCTTTATACCTTGTAAAACTCCAGCCACTCGCTTCTGGGCGGCATGCCTCCAGCGAGGAGCGCGTTTGCAAACTCGTTGTTGGTAAACCGCTTGGTGCGTGGGTCGAAATAGAGTTGAGTGCCGAGCCGCTGTGCGATCACTCCGAGGCAGAACACCTGGCTCAACACGCCATTTATCTCGAACGGCGAGCGCGCCTTCTCCTTGCCCTGACAGGCGAGCAAGAAGTTTTTGTAGTGGTTGCTGGGACTCTCCTGCCATCCTGGGAGCTTCACTTCCTTGCCGTCGCGGAATATCGGTGTGAGCGTAGAACCGTGGCTTCCGCCCTTGAATATGATGTCGGGAGTGTATATCTCCTTGCCGGGGTTGAGGCTTTGTACAGGCGTGTCGCCCTGGTTGGTAGACGGTACGTCGGGGTTGTATTCAGACTTGCCGTAGCCTTTGGGCAGCGGAGGATAGTTTCCTATGCCGTCATACCATGTCACGTCACATGGCGGCATGCTGCCGCGCGCGCCGAAGCGGAACAGTATGGTTGACGAGAATGGGAAGAAGAAGTCGTTGTGTCCTTTCTGGTCGATGAGCGAAATCTCATATGGCAGCCCGAGGTCAAGGAACTCGTGTGCCGTGTCGAGCAAGTGGGCGCCCCAGTCGCCGAGCGCACCCATGCCGAAGTCGTACCAGCAGCGCCAGTTGCCCTGGTGATATTTGTCGGAGAAGTCGTGCCACGGACATGCGCCGAGCCATGTGTCCCAGTCCATGTTGGCAGGTATGGGCTGTCCGTCCGGCATCTTGTGCATGCCTGCGTTGTAGCCGTGCCAGCGGCGTGGGTTGTTCATGTGTGCGTTGATGGCTGTCACATCTTTTATTATCCCCCTCTCTTTCCACTCCTTAAACTGGAAGTAGTTACCCTCGGAGTGTCCCTGGTTGCCCACCTGTGTCACCACCTCTGGGTGTTTGCGTGCTGCTTCCATCATGAGTTCTGCCTCTATGAATGTGCGCGACATGGGTTTCTCGAGATAGATGTGTTTGCCGTGGCGCAGCGCGTCCATGGCTATGGGGAAGTGAATGTGGTCGGGCACTGCTGCCACGACGGCGTCGAAGTGGTCGCTGTAGGTTTCGAACATCTCGCGGAAGTTACGAAACCGCTTTGCCTTCGGATATTTGTTGAGCACCTTCTGACACTGCTTGCCGTCGAGGTCGACGTCGCATAGTGCCACCACGTCGATTAGTCCGGTGCGTTCAAACTCTTCGATGTCCTGTTCACCGCGGTTGCCGATGCCTATAAATGCTACTTTTACCTTGTCTGTCTTGGCGGCAGTCCATTCTTTAGACGACATGGCGTTTGCCATGCTTCTGCCGCTGTCAAGTCCGAAGGCAGCCGCCGTCAGGCCAAGACTTTTGATGAAATCTCTTCGTTGCATAATTGTATGGTTTGTTTATGTTAGTGTCTATGATTTGCTGTTCTTTCTCCGTCTGAACAAGAGATGCACGACGAGTCTTACAACAGCAGTCGTCGCGTAGAGGGCGAGGGCAAATGCCAACACGTAGAACATGCTGGTCAGCAGTTCTGACCACGGCGCGTTATACTCTGTTATGGCGTAGATGTTCAGTCCCATGCCTATCGCCACGCAGGCAGCAAACAGCCACAACTCTATGCGCAGGCGTCTTGCCGTGATGTGAATGTCGATGTCTTTCATGCTTTTGTGAGTTTGGTGTTGTACACGTTGTAGTCAATCTGATATTCTGTCGGGAACGGCAATATCTCGCCGCGCTCTATGGCGTTGTGTCCCCACAGGGTGAGCAGAGAGGCGTAGTAGCCCTCCTCGGCGATGCGTGGCGGCTGCTTACCGCGTATTACCGCCTCAACAAACGCCTCGGTGAGCAGCGATGTGCCGTCGCTGTCGGGGCGCCGTCCGAGTATGTACTCGCCGTGGTTTTCGTTCGCCGTCTCCGGGGCCCAGCTCGTTCCTGCAAACGGAATGTTGCCGAACAGGTTGTTTTCCCAGTCGTTTATCATCTGCATGAAAGCCGGGGCGGGGTCTATGTCTTCAAAGAAATATTTGCCGCGCTCTGGTTCAACGGTGCCGAGGTCGCCCATAATCTGCTCTTCCAGACCATAGAACTTGTTGGCGATGTCGCTGGCAAACGTCATCATGCGCCCGTCGGCAAAGGTGTAGATGCAGTTTATGTTGTCGTACACCTCACGTCCGTCTTTCCAGTAGGTTATGGCGCCGGAGCCCATCACCTTCACCGGCAGACAGCCCATTGCCCATGTGCCGACCTGTAGCTGGTGGCAGGCAAGCTCTGTCATCAGGCCGTGTGATGTGTCTTTGTATAGGCGCCAGTTGATGAAGCGCTCGAGGTTGGGGCTTGGGACAGGTCGTCGCCAGTCGCCGTTGCGGTTCCAGAATGTGTGTACGCACGTTATCTTGCCGAAGGTGCCACGGTGGATGAGGTCCATCGCTTTGATGTAGCGTGGGTCGAAGAGCCGTTGCTGGCCAGTGAAGAATATGCGTCCTGTGTCGATGTGCTTGCAGTACATGTCAAAACACTGCTGTAGGTCGTAGCCGATGGTCTTTTCGCAGTAGACGTGCTTGCCTGCCTCGAAGGCGTCGAGCACTATCTGGCAGTGTGTGTGGAGCGGTGTGGCAACCACCACTGCGTCTATGGTCTTGTCTTCGAGCAGCCGTCGGTAGTCCTTGTATGCCTTTGCCGTGGGTACAATCTTGAGCGCCTCGTCGAGTGATGGCTGGTACACATCGGCAAGCGCCACAATCTCGGCTTTGGGATTTTGTGCGATGAATGACATGAGAAATCGTCCGCGTGAGCCCGGACCGATGATGCCAAGTCGTGCGCGCTCGTGTGTCGTCTCTTTCACTTCGGAAAAGGCTGATAGCCACGGACTTGACGCTGCAAGGGTTCCAAGTCCTAACACTCCGAGCCCTTTCAGAAATTCTCTTCTGTTTATTCTGTTTTCAGACATCTTAGGTTTTCAATATAATGTGAGTATTTTTAATAATAGTTATTTGTAGGTTTTGCAAAGATAGTGCTTTTGTTCGTTATAAAAGATAAAAGTGGCATTTTTATGGGAAATTTCTTTTATAAAAGATAAAAGTTGTATTTTGTGCGACACGATAGCGGTGTCATGGAAAAGCAGCGAGGGCGTGCCAAACTCATGTTATTGAGTCGGCACACCCTCGCTTTATTGTGTTCAGTCTGGTATAGTCAGAAAGAGTGTAATCGTGTCTGCATGGTGGCAAACTGTGCGTTTGCGGCATGCAGACAGGATGGTTGTTGTTATGCGTTCTGCTTGAGAGCGGCGATGCTCTCCTTCAGTGCAGCAATCTTCTCCTCAGAGTCGCTCTGCTTCTTGCGCTCCATAGCTACGACAGCCTCGGGAGCGTGTGCCACGAACTTCTCGTTGGCGAGTTTCTTCTTTACACCAGCAAGGAAGCCCTCAAGATGTTTGAGCTGTGCCTCCTGCTTCTCTATCTCTGCAGCCACGTCGATGAGGTTGCCGAGTGGTACGGCGAACTCGTCGGTGCCCACCATGAAAGCAGATGCGGTAGCGTCTTTCTCTGCCACGACGTCGATGGCAGACAGGTTTGCCATCTTGGTGATGACCGAAGAGTAAGCCTCGAAGTTGTTCTGACCTACCACCTGCAGCACAAGGGCGTCCTTGTTGGGTATATTCTTCTGGTTGCGCACGGTGCGTACGCCGCCCACAATCTGCTTCACGCTTTCGATGGCGTTGGCAATGGTGTTGTCTTCGTCAGTGGGGGCGTCGAGCTTCAGCTCTGCACGCATGATAGACTCGCCGTCCTTGCGGTCGAAGATGTGCTGCCACAGCTCCTCAGTGATGAACGGCATGAACGGGTGCAGCATCTTGAGCAGCGTCTCGAAGAAGCCGAGTGTCTGCTCGTAGGTCTTGCTGTCGATAGGTGAGCCATATGCCGGCTTCACCATCTCGAGGTACCAGCTTGAGAACTCGTCCCAGAACAGCTTGTAGACAGCCATCAGAGCCTCAGATAGACGGTATTTTGTGAACAGGTCGTTGACTTCGGCATTGGTCTGCTTCAGCTTGGCCTCAAACCAGCGGGCTGCAATGGTGCATGCCTCTGGCTGCTTGCCGTCAGCCACCTGCCAGCCCTTGATAAGACGGAAGGCATTCCATATCTTGTTGTTGAAGTTACGTCCCTGCTCGCACAGACTCTCGTCAAACAAGATGTCGTTGCCTGCCGGGGCAGAGAGCATCATGCCCATACGCACACCGTCGGCGCCGTACTTCTCAATCAGACCAATCGGGTCGGGTGAGTTGCCGAGACTCTTCGACATCTTACGTCCGAGCTTGTCGCGCACGATGCCGGTGAAGTAGACGTTGCGGAAAGGCACATCCTTCATATACTCTTCGCCTGCCATAATCATACGTGCCACCCAGAAGAAGATGATGTCTGGACCTGTCACGAGGTCGGAGGTGGGGTAGTAGTACTTTATCTCTTCGTTGCCAGGGTTGTTGATGCCGTCAAACAGAGAGATAGGCCACAGCCAAGAAGAGAACCATGTGTCAAGGGCGTCTTCGTCGTGGGTGAGCTGGTCGGCGGTGATGTCGGCGTAGCCTTCAATCTTGCGAGCCTCCTCGACTGCTTCGTCGAGTGTCAGCGCCACAACAAACTTCTCCTCTTCGCCCTCTGCGGTGGGCAGGAAGTAGGCGGGTATGCGGTGTCCCCACCAGAGCTGACGCGAGATGCACCAGTCCTGTATGTTCTCCAACCAGTTGCGGTATGTGGTTACATATTTTGTCGGGTGGAATTTTATCTTACCTTCGAGCACGGGTGGCAGCGCGATGTCGGCGAAGTGCTTCATCGAGAGGAACCACTGCTTGCAGAGACGCGGCTCCACAGCGGTGTCCTGGTTACGCTCAGAGTAGCCCACCTTGTTGTCGTAGTCCTCGATTTTCTCCATCAGTCCAGCAGCTTTCAAGTCTTCTACAATCTGCTTGCGCACGTCCATGCGGTCCATGCCTACATACATGCCGGCAGCCTCAGAGATGGTGCCGTCGGGGTTGAAGATGTCGATGGTCTCGAGGTTGTGGGTCTTTCCGAGGGCGTAGTCGTTCACGTCGTGTGCGGGTGTCACCTTCAGACAGCCTGTACCAAACTCTATGTCTACGTAGCGGTCTTCGATGACGGGTATGACGCGGTTTACCAGAGGAACTATTACCTTGTGTCCGCGCAGCCACTGGTTCTTCGGGTCTTTGGGGTTGATGCACATGGCGGTGTCGCCCATGATGGTTTCGGGACGGGTGGTGGCAACCACGGCGTAGTAACGGCCGTTCTCGTCCTGGTGCAGCACCTCACCCTCGCAGCCTGTCGGCACAACGGGGTTGGTGTCGGCGTCAGCCACATAGTAGCGCAGGTTGAACAGGTGGCTCTTCTCGTCGCGGTAGATAACCTCCTCTGTAGAGAGCACAGTCTGTGCTTTCGGGTCCCAGTTCACCATACGCAGACCGCGGTAGATGAGGCCCTTCTTGTAGAGGTCAACGAATACCTTGAGCACGCTCTCCGAGCGCTTCTCGTCCATTGTGAACGCGGTGCGGTCCCAGTCGCAGCTCGCACCGAGTCGGCGCAGTTGCTTGAGGATGATGCCTCCGTGCTCGTTGGTCCAGTCCCAGGCGTGCTCGAGGAACTGCTCACGTGTGAGGTCACGCTTCTTGATGCCCTGTTCGGCAAGGCGGTTCACAACCTTTGCCTCGGTTGCGATGGAGGCGTGGTCGGTGCCAGGCACCCAACAGGCGTTCTTGCCTTCCATGCGTGCGCGGCGCACGAGAATGTCTTGTATGGTGTTGTTGAGCATGTGGCCCATGTGCAGCACACCAGTTACGTTTGGTGGCGGTATGACGATGGTGTAAGGTTTACGTCCGTCGGGCTTGCTGCTGAACAGCTTGTTGTCAAGCCAGTATTTATACCATTTCGACTCCACTGCTTGTGGATCGTATTTGCTTGCTAATTCCATACTGTTTGTGTGTATTTTATTTATTTAATTTATTGTCGTGTTGTTGTTGTCTTTATCGCCTGTCACATTGTGAGTTGGGCGTAAATCGCTGCAAAATTAGTAAAAAAGTGTGGAAAATCGTGAGGCATACATCATTTATTTGCTTTATGGCCGACCTGAATAGCGTGGAGATTGGTTTTGGAAAATGCAGACATTATCTGCTGACGTCTTGTATATGATAGTATCTATAAAATACAGATTGCCGTCAATGCCGACCAAAACGTTGTTGGGTGACGCATCAAATATGTCGTGTGTACCGTTCGTGAAATATTCTCCGTCAGTTTGTGACATAAATCCTAACTTTACCAACTCGTCTGTTATCTCTCGGTCCGTCGCTTCGCGGCTTGACAAAATGTATGGTTGGCGTAGAACGGCACATACATTTCCCTCTTTGTTTTCTGAAAAACCGACAAGTGTGTATGCACAGTCGGGAAAGTAGAAGTTATGGGCTTCGATGCGTTCAAAAAATGGTGTGAGATTGTCATCTGAATAACGGAAGTCATTCAGCTTATAAACGAGATTCTCGCTTCTTGACAAATAAACCTCGTTCTCAGAACCACGATCCTCAAATGTGCCGAGGTCGTCTGATAAAATCCAATATCCATTGGCTTTCGCCCACTTCGTTAATTGAGCGATTTGGACTCCCTTGCAAGTCGTTGTGCCCGCAAGCGCTTGAATTGATTCGAGCACTCTTCGCGCGATAAGTTCAGCTTGCTCCAGGACTCCACCGACTCTTTCTTTATTGCATTTATCTTCTTGTGATAATCGTTCAGTTTCATCCATTATTCCTTTCTTCTATATTGCTTTTGGCGATAAAGTTTTATATTACCATGCAAAATTAGTAAAAAAGTGTGGAAAACACCAACTTTACATTAATAAATAGCAGTTTTATATTAATTATTGATGAATGTTTGTTGTCTGTGCGGTTGGGCGTGATGGAGTGGAGGAGTGGGGATCTGGCTCAAAACGGTTGCGTTTGCTGTCTCGTATCGGTCGGTATGAGCATGCGTTACGGTCGGTATGAGCATGCGTTACGGTCGATACGAGCATGCGTTACGGTCGATACGAGCATATCTGTTGGGCTATGTGAGACTATTTGTAGTGCCTTGTTACAGAGCCTAAAGGCGGAGTGGGGATGTCGTGTGGATGGGTGTAGCAAGGCGAGGTTGCGTCCGTCGGGAGGTGCTGGCGACATGATTGTGGTCGGCAGACACAGGGGTGGCGCTGTGAAAATAAGTGAAAGACTTTGATATAAACATGAAAAGAGCGTCCTCATTGTCAAAAATAATGACTACCTTTGCCCATAATTATGTTCGCGTACGGTGATGGGCGGCTACAGATGTGGCTGCCATGCCGTGACGATTTTCGTTAAACAGACAGATTATATGCATACAAGAGAAGAAAAGCTGAAGGCTTTCGGACGTCTCCTCGACGTGTTGGACACACTGCGTGAGAAGTGTCCGTGGGACCGAAAACAGACCAATGAGAGCCTGCGCCCCAACACTATAGAGGAAACATACGAGCTGTGCGACGCGCTTATCAACAACGACGATGCCAACATCTGCAAGGAGTTGGGCGACGTGTTGCTGCACGTCTGCTTCTATGCGCGTATCGGTCAGGAGAAAGACCAGTTTGATGTTGCCGACGTGTGCAACATGTTGGTGGACAAACTCATCTTCCGTCATCCCCACGTCTACCACCCCTCGCAGGTGGGTGCGCCCGACCCGAAGCCGCTACCCTATGGCGAACAGCCAGGAGAGGCAGAAGAAGACGTGAAGACCGCACAGCAGGTGATAGAAAACTGGGAACAGATCAAACTCAAGGAGAAGGACGGTAACAAAAGCGTGCTGTCTGGTGTGCCAGCGGCTTTGCCTGCTCTCATCAAGGCGTATCGCATACAGGACAAGGCGCGCAACGTGGGCTTTGACTGGGAAGACAAGGGCGACGTGTGGGCGAAGGTGCGCGAAGAGCTTGCCGAACTGGAGGTGGAGTTGCGCAAGGAGGACAAAGAGCACTCTGAAGAGGAGTTTGGCGACTTCCTGTTCAGCCTTATCAACGCTGGTCGTCTCTACAAACTCAATCCCGACACGTGTCTTGAGAAGACCAACAAAAAGTTTATCAGCCGCTTCAACTATATTGAGGCGCACAGCATAAAGCTTGGCAAGCCGCTCAAAGACATGACACTCGGCGAGATGGACGCACTGTGGAACGAGGCTAAGGCGCAGGAGAAGAAATAGTGGCTCCGCTGCCTCTGTGTAGAAACAACTATCTGTTGGCTGTCAGATTCCTTCGGAGTTTGGCAGCTATGTGGACAAAAGAATAAGAACTATGAGAAAGACAATTGTTTTCGTACTGGCGTCGGCGATGGTGCTGTGTGCCGCCTGCAACGGCAAAAAGCCCAACAACACGATGGTCGGCGCACCAGTAGAAGAATGTGGTGCCGACACTACTGCCTATGGCGTGTGTGGCGACGGCACGGCTATGCACACCCTGCAACTTATCACCGACTTGGGTGACACGCTGGAATATGCGCTTATCAAGGCCGACGACAGCGAGAGTAGTGTGGCTGGCGGACTGATGGCTGGCGACAGAGTGGCAGTGACAGGCCACGACACTGCTGACGGGCGTGTGGCAGACAAGGTGATAAACCTCACGTCACTGCTCGGCCGCTGGACCAGTATAGACAAGAACTTCGTGATCGAAGAGGGTGGCACGGTGTCGTCGAGCGTGAAAGCAGAGACGGAGTCGTGGACCAACTGGAAGATTTTCAACGGTCATCTGCTCCTCAACAAAGACACGTTTGACGTGGTGATGATAGGTGCAGACTCGCTGTCATTGGAGAATAATAAGGGCATATTCGTGTACAAACGCCGGCAGTAAGCAGGGCTGGAATTAAATAAAAGACTGATTTGGAACCATTTAAAGTGCATATCCTGGGATGTGGCAGTGCCCTTCCCACGCTTCGCCATAACCCCTCGTCGCAGGTCGTGGAGGTGCGGGGTAAGATGTTTATGGTAGATTGCGGCGAAGGCACGCAGTTGCAGTTGCGCCGCGTGAAGGTGCGATTTACGAAGGTGAGCGCCGTGTTTATCTCACATCTTCATGGCGACCATTGCTTCGGACTGATAGGCATGATTTCGACTTTCGGCATGCTCGGTCGCACCGCCGCCCTGCATATCTATGCCCATAAGGACTTGGAGACCATGCTGAAGCCGCAGATTGACTATTTCTGCAACGGACTGGAGTATGACATCGTGTTCCATTCCATCGACCCTACGCAGCAGAAGGTGATATATGAAGACCGTAGCATAGAGGTGGAGACGGTGCCGTTGCGCCATCGCATGCCGTGTTGCGGATTCATATTTCGCGAGAAACCCACGCTGCCGCATATCCGTCGCGACATGATAGACTGCTACGAGATTCCGCTCTCACAGGTCAACAACATCAAGAATGGGGCTGACTGGACGACGGAAGACGGCGTGGTGGTGCCGAACAGCAAACTCACAGTGCCAGCAGACGCACCGCGTAGCTACGCCTATTGCAGTGACACGAAATATTTTGAGGAGCTTGCCGATGAGGTGCGTGGCGTAGATACCATCTATCATGAGGCTACATACGACTCCAAAAACATAGCCCGTGCCAAGCTCTACAACCACAGCACGGCGCAGCAAGCGGCAACGGTGGCGCGCGACGCAGGGGCGAAACGCTTGATAATAGGCCATTTCAGTGCGCGCTACGAGGAGGAAGACGGACTGCTTCGCGAGGCGAAAGAGGTATTCCCCGACACGGTGCTGGCGGCAGAGGGCGTGGCGTTTGACGTGTAGTGTCGGCGCTCGTGGTGTGTGGGTGTGATGGCATGTTATTGTCCTTTCATAGTTAAATTGTTTTAAAAAACAGGAGATTTTTTATTCGCATTATAATAGGTGTGGGCAAAATATCATATATTTGCATATTGATAGGACTAAAAAGATAACGTAAAGGAATTTTTTATATGGCGAAATATATACTTGCAATTTCATTGGCAGCACTCTTCTCTTTCAGCATGCCTGCCAAGACGATGGCCAGTACGGCCATTGAGATTATTGAAAACGACATACAGCCTAACGGCGACAACGTGTCTATCTCTATCGAGGGGACAGCGGTGCGCGTGACAGGTGCCAATGGCCAGGTGCTGTATGTGTACAATGTTGCAGGCGTTCGCATACAGAGCGTCAAGGTGGAAGGTTCGGACAAGCATCTGGATCTTAACTTGAAAAAAGGCTGCTACATACTGAAGGTAGGCAAGACGGTACGTAAGGTGTCGTTGAAGTGACTCTGAAACAATCTTTTTTATGCCTCCTATTGGGGGCATTGCTTGTTGTCTCTTGTCGAGAGCGCAGCCATAAGGTGCCTCTGACAAGAGATTCTTTTGCTGATATGTGTGACAGCAGGTTGCATCTCAGTGAAAAGAAAATACGTAAACATGTCGCTGACCTGATGTTCGAAGATAAGGACATGCAGGCTGCCGACATTCAACTGAAACGTTATTATCAAGCCCATGGCGACTTCCTCTGGATAGGTAGAGGAGGGGTTAGAGCCGATGCCGACAGCGTGGTGAAATATGTTGCGCGGGTAACGGAGATGGGCTTTTCTGCCGACCGCTTCCGTGTGGACGACATAAGGGACGACATACAACGTGTGAGGAGGCTTGAGTTTGGCGACGACGGCATAGACCTCGTGTTCGCAAGGCTTGAATATAACCTCACGAAAGCCTTTCTGCGCTATTGCGTGGGGCAGCGTTATGGCTTCGTAAACCCACGTAAACTCTTCAACAGACTTGACGTTCATGACAGCGACTCGGTGCATGTGACCTACCAGACGCTGTTCGACATACCGGTGAAGAACCCAGACAAGAACTTCTGTAAGATGGCGTTCGGGAAGATTAGGCACGACAGTGTTGGTGTGTTCCTGCGCGAGTCAGAGCCTGCCGACCCCTTCTACAGAGAACTGCTGGCACGGCTGCACAGCGAGACCACAGAGGCGGGGCGCATGCGTGTGATGTGTAACATGGAGCGTTGCCGCTGGGCTGCCGGCCGCTATCCTGTCAAAGAAGACAAATATGTGCTTCTGAACGTGGCGTCGCAGGAGCTTGACGCCGTCGACGGCGACAAGCGGTTGTCTATGCGTGTGGTGTGTGGGGCGACGAAAACGAAGACGCCGCTCCTGTATAGCCGCATCGAACGCATCGACATCAATCCGCAATGGATCATCCCGAAGAGCATTGTGAAGAAGAGTGTAGTGCCTCATGCTGGCAGCACGGCTTACTTTGACAGTCGTCGCTACTTTGTGCTTGAGCGTAAAACTGGTAAGACGGTAGATGCGGCGCTGACTACCCCACAGATGCTGATGAGCCACGACTACCTCGTCATACAGAAGGGTGGAAAGGGCAATTCGCTCGGACGAATGATATTTAGGTTCGACAACAAGTTTTCGGTCTATCTGCATGACACCTCCAACCCTAAACTTTTCACATCTACAGACCGCATGGCGTCGCACGGATGTGTTAGAGTTCAGCGTCCGCTCGACCTCGCCATGTTCTTGCTTGGCGACGCAGACGAACGGCTGAAGGAGAAGGTGCGCTACTCGTTTACTGTAGACCTTGAAGCCGAAAGTGCCGCTGACGGCGCCGAGGGAGGGCGCAACGGCGCTGCCTCTGTGGACAAATCGAAACTTGTAAGGTCGGTGCCAGTGAAGGCAAAGGTGCCGCTTTTCATAACCTATTTTACTTTGTTTAAAACCGCCGACGGCAGCATGCGGTCATATCCAGACATTTACGGATATGACAAAGTGCTGGCACAGGCATTAAAAAGATATATGTGACGACACACAACGACAATGACTTACAGCGACGTCTGGCAGACCCGAGGGAATGTAGGACGGCATTTGCCGAAGTCGTGGCCCAGTATAGTGAACCGCTATATTGGAAGGTGCGTCGTATAGTGCTCAATCATGACGATGCCAACGACATCATGCAGAATGTCTTTTTGAAGGCATGGAACAGCCTGGGCGACTTCCAAAGCCGGTCGAAGGTGTCGACATGGCTCTATCGCATAGCCATAAACGAGGCGCTTGACTTCGTGCGTCATCAGAAGAAACGGCAGGGAGTAAGTGCCGACGAAGACCTGACGGTGGCGAATAAACTGCTTGCAGACGAATACTTCGATGGCGACCAGACGGAAGCAATGCTTCAGGAGGCAATCTCACAACTACCTGAAGTCCAGCGCGCGGTGTTCAATTTGAGGTATTACGACGAGATGAAGTACTCGGAGATGAGTGCCATTCTCAACACCTCGGAAGGGGCTTTGAAGGCAAGTTACCATATAGCGGTGAAAAAAATAACCGAATTTTTTAATGCCAGGGATTAAACCTTATGAAACAATATGCGTCAAATAGTCAGGCGAACAATATATTAATAAGGTGAAAGGGGATTTTATTATGAACAACGAACAATTGGAAATAGAGCGCAGATTTGACAAGAATCAGCCGTTCAAGGTGCCAGAAGGCTACTTTGATAGGCTTGCTGCCGATGTGATGGCCAATATTCCAGAGCAGAAGCCAGTGGCTACTGTGCCTCTGTCGTGGTGGCGTAGATTGCGTCCGGTGGCAGTGGCGGCGGCATGTGTGTGTGCTGCAGTGTTCAGCATACAGCTATTCCTTCATGCACCGTCAGACAAGCATCATGCCGTGCCTCATGTCTCAAGTGCGTCTCAAACAAATGGCGACAGTTACGGAACGCTTGACATGGCAGCCGACTATACTATGATAGACAACGACTACATCTATGCGATGGTGTCGGAAAATCAGTGATTTTTTTATTATGAACAAGATGAAACGCTTACTGTTATTTATAGCAATGGTGATGTGTATTGGCGCCGTCGGAGCGCAGCAGCACCAGCGTGGACCGCGTGGGCACATGCCGCCGTCGTTTGACCCGGCACGCTTTGAGGCCGAGCTTGAGCAGTTTATCGTTGAAGAGGCGTGCCTGACGCCGAAAGAGGCCAGCGTGTTTTTCCCGCTCTATCGTGAGATGCGCAAGAAGCAGATGGTGTATTTCAACAAGATGCGGCGTGACCGTTTCGCCGACTATGCTGACGACAAGGCTTGTGAACGCATAATACGTGAGGCAGACCAACGCGACCTTGACTTGAAGAAGTTGCAGCAGCAGTACCACAATAAGTTTATGAAGGTGTTGTCACCATCAAAGACTTTCCGTGTGATAAGGGCGGAAGAGAAGTTCCACAGGAAGATATTCAAACGTGCCGCAAAGCGTGACGGGGAGGTATGATGCAGCGATATTTCATTACATTTGCCTATGACGGCACGCACTACCACGGCTGGCAGATACAGCCCAACGGCATCTCTGTGCAGGAAGTGTTGCAGAAGGCGTTGTCAACGCTGCTCCGTGGCGAGACAGGAGTGGTCGGCGCAGGACGTACCGACGCCGGAGTGCATGCGCGACGCATGGTTGCTCATTTCGAGACCGAGCGCGAGGTGGACTGCCAGCAGTTAGCTTACAAGCTCAACCGCCTACTTCCTCGCGACATCTCCGTGTATGATGTGAAGCCTGTCGACAGCGATATGCACGCACGATTCAGTGCTACCAAGCGCACATACCACTATTATATACACACTCGCAAGAACCCGTTTGCACGCGCTTACTCGTGTGAGATGCACTACGAGCTGGACTTTGACAAGATGAATGAGGCTGCAGCGTGGCTTCTTCAAGTCGACGATTTCGGCGCATTCTGCAAGGCTAACACCGACGTCAAGACCACATTGTGCGACGTTATGGAAGCCCGGTGGATAGCATGTGGCGACCATGAGTGGTATTTCCGCATCTCCGCAAACCGCTTCCTGCGCAATATGGTGCGCGCGGTGGTAGGCACGCTGATAGAAGTTGGGCGCGGCCGCATGACGCTTGAGCAGTTTCGTGCCGTCGTGGCAGGCAAGAGTCGCTCCGATGCTGGCGAGAGCATGCCTGGCAATGCGCTGTTTCTTGAAAACGTGGAGTATTGAGCAATGGCTCATTACTCCTCGTTGATTTTTCCACACCCCTCATTTAAATTATTCGTTTTTAACTCTTCGTTCCCCATTTGACATGTGGTTGATATTAGCATTTCTCTCAGCGGCGCTGCTGGGATTCTATGATGTGTTCAAGAAAATGGCGTTAAAAGACAACGCCGTGATTCCCGTGCTGTTTTTGAACACACTGTTTTGTTCGCTCATCTTCTTGCCTTTCATCGCGTTTTCCGCACAAGGCACACTCTCGCAAGATTCGCTTTTCTATGTCCCCTCGTGCGGATGGGACGTCCATAAATACATATTGCTGAAGAGCTGCATAGTGCTTTCGTCATGGACGTTTGGCTACTTTGCCATGAAACACCTGCCTATAACCATTGTCGGACCAGTCAATGCGACACGTCCCGTAATGGTGTTGGTGGGCGCAATGCTTGTGTTTGGCGAGCAACTCAACGTCTGGCAGTGGACCGGTGTGGTGCTTGCCATCGTGTCGCTGTTCCTGCTCAGCAAGAGCGGCAAGAAGGAAGGCATTGACTTCAAGCACGACAAGTGGATCTATTTCCTCGTGTTAGCTGCCGTGTGCGGTGCTGTGAGCGGTTTGTATGACAAGTTTCTCATGGCGTCGGAGCAGGACGGTGGCGTCGGCCTTAGCCGCATGGTGGTGCAAAGTTGGTACAACATCTACCAGTGTGTGATGATGGGTGTGGTCTTGCTGATGGCGTGGTGGCCGAAGCGTAAGACCACAACACCCATGCACTGGCACTGGGCCATCGTGTTTATAAGCCTGTTTTTGAGTGCTGCCGACTTCGTATATTTCTACGCGCTGAGTCTGCCCGACGCCATGATATCCATCGTGTCGATGGTGAGAAGAGGCAGCGTGATAGTCAGTTTCATGTTCGGAGCTATGGTGTTTCGCGAGAAAAATCTTCGTGGCAAGGTGGTGGATCTGCTGCTTGTGCTGCTTGGCATGGTGTTCCTCTACATCGGCAGCCGCTGATGACGCCCGTGTCTGCGGCAGCCGTTTGTGTGTGCCACAGACATGATAAGACGTAGTAAATGACATTTTTTTAGTTTTTTTGCAATAACATCTGCTTTCTGTTGATTAAAAAGTATTATCTTTGCACAAATGGAAATAGTTTTCTGCGAAAACCGTGATGCGGTAAAGTAGGAGACGTGGCAACGATTTCACATGTTATAATTAATATAAAGGTGAAGAGGCCAGACCTATTGGCGTGTGACTGCGAATTTGTGTCCGCCAGTATGTCTCGTCTTACGGATGTTTAAAACAGTAGAAAAGAAAAATAGTCTAATTATGGCTCATAATATCTTTAAAGGATTAGGCATAGCCCTTATCACTCCGTTCACGTCAGATGGCGACGTGGATTGGAAATCCCTGAAGCGTCTTGTAGAATATCAAATATCCAATGGGGCAGACTTCTTGTGTATTCTTGCCACGACAGGTGAGACCCCATGTCTTTCGGCAGAAGAGAAAATCAAGATAAAACAACTCGTCGTAGAGGTCAACAATGGGCGCGTACCAGTGCTCATGGGCTGCGGTGGCAACAACACACGTGCTGTCGTGGAAGAGCTGAAGAGCGCCGACTGGTCGGGCGTAGACGGCGTGCTGAGCGTGTGTCCCTACTATAACAAACCGTCGCAGGAGGGCCTGTATCGCCACTTCAAGGCCATAGCCGAGGCCAGTCCGCTGCCCGTGGTGCTGTATAATGTGCCGGGTCGCACGGGAGTGAACCTCAAGGCAGAGACCACTGTGCGTCTTGCGCGCGACTGCGAGAACATTGTTGCAGTGAAGGAGGCAAGCGGCAGTCTGGAGCAAGTCGACGAGATAATAAAGAACAAGCCCCACCGTTTCGACGTGATAAGCGGCGACGATGCCCTTACTTTCCAGATGATGGCAAGCGGTGCAGCAGGTGTCATTTCGGTCATTGGCAACGCCTTGCCGAAGGAGTTCTCGCGCATGATTCGCCTGGAGTTCAACGGCGAGTATGAGCCGGCGCGCAAGATACACCATCGTTTCAACGAACTCTATTCGCTGCTCTTTGTAGACGGCAACCCCGCTGGAGTGAAGGCGCTGTTGCACGAGATGGGATTCATCGACAATGTGTTGCGTCTGCCACTTGTGCCTACACGTCTGAAGACAATGCAGCGCATTTCGGAGATTCTCAAAGAACTGAAGATTTGATGCCGCACCATAGCGTTGCCAGAGTGTGACGCGATAGGACTGCGAATAAAAAAGATATATCGAAATCGGCCATTAGACGGTCAACAGCACTGCCTGTTCATGTCTAATGGCCGATTTTTGTTTATGTGTTATTTCTCCTCTAAGCTTAGTTGACAAAAGTGAAAAGCAATCCGCCCGACAACGAGATTTAACGTTGCCGGGCGGACCTTTACGCTTTATGTTTTTTGTGTTACATGTCGTCAGCGTGAACTGACGTTTTTATTTCTCTACATTCTTCAAGATGTCGAGCAGATGATCCCACACCATCTGTACGGTGGGGATGAGCAGACGCTCGTCGGGGGTGTGTACGCCGCGGAGCGTAGGACCAAACGACACCATGTCGAGGTTGGGGTAGCGCTCTGAGAAGAGGCCACACTCCAGTCCGGCGTGTATGCCTTTGACGATGGGCGCTTTGCCGAACAGCTTCTTATACGACGCAACAGCCACTTCAACGAGCTTGCTGTTGGGGTTCATCTTCCATGCTGGGTAGCCGTCGCTCTCCTCTACCTTTGCGCCAGCCAGCAGGAACACAGCCTTAACGGTGTTGGCCTGATTCTCGAGGTTGCTCATTACGCTTGAGCGGTGCGATGCCACTACTGTGATTTCGTTGTCGCTTGTTGCCACGCTTGCTACGTTGCTCGATGTCTCTACGAGCCATGCCAGCGCCTCGTCCTGACACATTGCGAACACGCCGTTGTCCACTCCCTGTATGGCAAGGATGAAGTTGCGGCTCACGGTTTTGGGCAGTACGGGTGCCTCGTCAGCGCTCTCGAGATGGAACTCCATGGCGGTGTCAGAAACATGGAACTCGTCTTCCACGTCAGCGGTGAACACGTTCCAGTCTGCGCGTACCGTCTCCTTCTCTGCTGTGGGAACGGCAAACACTACCTTTCCGTCGCGCGGAATGGCGTTGTGCATCTTGCCTGAGTTGAAAGAGACAAGGCGGAGGTCCATCTTCTCCTGCTCCTTGTAGAGGAAACGGTCAAGAATCTTGATGGCGTTGGCTCGCTTCTTCTCGATGTCGTCGCCAGAGTGACCGCCGTAGAGACCCTTGATTGAAATCTCCATGAAGAACATGCCCTCGGGCGCTGCTTCGCGTGTGAAGTTGAAGCGGGCGGTAGAGGTCTTGCCGCCAGCACATGACACGAATATCTGACCCTCGTCCTCAGAGTCGAGGTTGATAAGCATGTCGCCCTTCATGAAGCCAGACTTCATGCCCATGGCGCCAGTGAGGCTGGTCTCTTCGTCGCGTGTGAACACACATTCGATAGGTCCGTGCTCTATGTCGTCGCTGTCGAGGATTGCCAGCTCGATGGCGCAGCCGATGCCGTCGTCGGCGCCTAATGTTGTGCCTTTAGCTGTGAGCCATTCGCCGTCGACGTAGGTCTGGATGGCATCGTTCATAAAGTCGATGTCTACGTCTACGAGTTTGTCGCACACCATGTCCATGTGGCTCTGCAATATGACGGTGGGCTTGTTTTCCATGCCTTTTGTTGCGGGCTTGCGTATTATGACGTTGCCTGTCTCGTCAATCTCGGTTTCCAGTCCGTGGGTCTTGCCGAACTGCTTTAGATAGTCAATCATTTTCTCCTCGTGCTTCGATGGACGGGGAATGGCGTTAATCTTTGCGAACTGCTCGAACACGCGAGCAGGTTTCAATTCGTTTATATTCATCTTTGTAGTTATTATATGTGTTTTCTTGTTTGATGCTATAAAATAATCGTTAAGTTTGCAAAAGAAATGCCAACAACGCACAAACGTGAGATAAATTTGACCGATTTATTTTGCGCTCTGCTTGATTTGCATTACCTTTGTAGCCACAAAATTAATAAAAATGATAGAAACTTTAATTCTTAGCGTGTTAATAATTGCTATCTCGATGGCTTTATTCTGCGTGAAACTCATTTTCAAGAAAAACGGACGCTTCTCCTCACAGCATGTCCACGATAACCCAGGGCTGCGCAAGCAGGGCATACACTGCGTGATGGACCAAGACCGTGAGGCACGTGAGAGGAACGGCGCATACTAACAGACAATAATCAAAAACAACATAAAATGAACAAAAAAAACGTTTACGCTTCTCTTGCTGTGGCAGCTATGACTGTTGTGGCAATGACCTCTTGCGACAAGTCAAAGTCGCAGGTAGACGAGCAGGCTGCCGGTAGCAAGGTGGTTCCCACAGAGACAAAGATTGCTTTTGTCGAGGTGGATAGCATTATGACACAGTACAAGTTCTGCAAAGAGTATTCGCTCATACTTCAGAAGAAGGGTCAGAACATACAGAACACACTGGCACAGAAGCAGCAGCAGCTCGAGGCAGCAGCAGCAAACTTCCAGCAGAAGGTGCAGCAGAACGCTTACACACGTGAGCAGGCTCAGGGCATACAGGCTCAGCTCCAGCGCCAGAGCGCAGACTTGCAGGCGCTCAACCAGCGTCTGAGCGGTGAGTTCCAGAACGAGACAGAGAAGTACAACAATGCTCTTCGCGACAGCATCAAGCACTTCCTTACAAGCTATAACAAAGACAAGAAGTACAGCCTCATACTCAGCAAAGCTGGCGACAACATTCTCTATGCCGACAAGGCTCACGACATCACCAACGAAGTGATTGCTGGACTGAACAAGGCTTACAAGTCGTCGCCCGCCCTCAAGGATGCAGGCAAGGAGAAAAAGTAAGCTCCATATAACGTAAATACATGATATTACGGGGGAATGGGTAACGCAATGCGAATGGCTTGCGTTGCCCATTTCGTGTTATATAAATCCTCATTTCGTGTTATATAAATCCCCGTTTCGTGTTATATAAATCCCTGTTTCGTGTTTTATAAATCCTCGTTTCGTGTTTATAAAGATGAGAAGAAGTGAACGTTACGTCTTTATGCTCGACTATTTCCGTGAACATGTCGGCAATGTAGGGACAGAACTTGAGTTTGGCAGCGTCTATCAGCTGCTGGTGGCGGTGGTGCTTAGCGCACAATGTACGGACAAACGTGTGAACATGGTCACTCCGGAGCTATTTCGTCGCTATCCAGACGCGCGGTCGATGGCGAGTGCCGATGTAGACGATGTGTACGAATATGTGCGCAGTGTGTCCTATCCCAACGCTAAGGCGCGCCATCTCGTAGAGTTGTCAAAGGCTCTGATGGAGCGCTTCGACGGTGAGGTGCCATCCTCTGCGTCAGACCTTGTGTCGCTTCCTGGGGTGGGGCGTAAGACCGCGAACGTGGTACAGGCGGTGGCTTTCGGCAAAGCCACTATGGCGGTAGACACGCATGTCTATCGTGTGAGCCATCGGTTGGGGCTTGTAGCCAAAACCGATAACACGCCACTGAAGGTGGAACAGACGCTCATGCGCCACATTCCAGAAGCCGATGTGCCTAATGCGCACCACTGGCTGCTGCTGCATGGACGCTATGTGTGTACCAGTCGCGCGCCTCATTGTGCAGAGTGTGGATTGGCAGCGGTGTGTCCCAAGATCATGGATGGCAGCAAATTGTAGAAGCATAAGGCCTGTCTTGAAACAACAGATAGCATGCTTCGGATAAACAAAAAGTCTGTCTTGAAACATCAAACTATAATATAACTCCCAGACCTAAATGATAACTAACGGCCGTGTACAGCTATATCCCTTCTTGCGTGTGGCGCTGATGCTTGTCGTCGGCGTCGTGGTGGGCGAGGCATATAGCAGCAGCGTGGCGCAGATCGTGTATGCCTCGGTGGCTGTTGCGCTTGTCGTGGCGAGTCTGTTCTGTTGGCGTAAGCCCGTGTTGCAGACTTGTCTCGTTTTTGTCGCGGTGACTGTGGTAGGGGCGTGGTACACTGCTCATTATGTCAAAGTGCACGAAACGGTGCTGCCGAAGCATGATGTGGAGACCCGTGTGGCTGTGATGTCGCGGCCAGTAGTGAAGGGTCGCGTCGTAAGATTTGACGCTTTAGGAGTTGGTGGGGCTTGCAACGGGCGCATGTTGAAGGTCACGCTGTTGCGCGACGATGGCGTTCCATGTGCCGACAGTGTGAGATTGGGCGACGGACTGGTGCTGTGGTCGGTACTGAAGTCCCCTGCTGACGTGACGCGAAGCCAGCGCGGGCGGTTTAACTACAGCTTGTGGCTGCGCACCCACGACTTCGTGGCGCAGACATTCGTGCTGCCTGGCAACTGGAAGACAGAGGTCTTGCGTCTCACCTCCGTCTCAAAGGTGCAACGTCTGAGGCTTGCGGCGCTGCGATTGCGCGACCGTTTGCTCAAGAATATTGGTTCGACACTTGACGACGAGACCCTCGCCGTGGCGTCGGCGATGGCGCTTGGCGACAAGTCTTCGCTCGATAAAGAACTCAAGGAGCGTTATTCTGTCTCTGGCGCATCCCATCTGCTCGCCTTGTCAGGACTGCATCTCAGTGTCATATATGTGGTGTTGTCGCTTATTGTGGTGCGTAGGAGGTGGAATGTGTGGGGACAAGTCGCTGCCGTGGCGGCGATATGGGGTTATGTACTGCTTGTCGGCATGCCTGCAAGTGTGGTGCGTGCCGCACTGATGATTACTCTTTATGCCTCTGCCGCAGCGGCTGGCAACGACGGCATGGTGGGCAATAATATAGGTATTGCCGCCACGCTGATGCTGCTGTTCAATCCTTATTGTCTGTGGGATGTGGGCTTTCAGATGTCGTTTGCGGCAGTGTTGGCGATATTTGTGTTCTTCCTTCCCATCTACCGTGTGGTGCCGAAGGAGTGGACTTTCACCCATCGCTTCGGCAGATGGGTATGGACTGTCGTCGCCGTGTCTGTGGCGGCACAGGTTGGGGTGGCGCCATTGGTGCTCTATTACTTCGGTCGTTTCTCTTGCTACTTCCTGTTAACAAACATTGTCGCCATACCTCTTGCCACGGTGGTAATATATCTTGCGCTGGCTTTCTTGTGCACTTCGTTCGTGCCTTACGTCTCTACGGCGGTGGCGCTGGTGTTGGGATGGGCGGTGAAGTTGCTCGATTGGTCGGTTGGCGCGGTGGCATCGCTGCCTGGAGCAAGCATTGACGGGTTGTATGTGGGGCGTCTGCAACTGTTTCTAATCTATGTTTTCATCGGTTGCATGTATATGGTTTCGCGCTATTGCTGGAAGGTATATTGCTTTCTGCACTATAGAGTGAATAGATGAAGACGCTCGCTTCGCTGCCCCATATTACATCTATACGCTAAAGTAATCTTCCAGTTCAGCGTCGGCGCTGCCCTCCGTGTTGGGCAAATCCTTTATTATTTTGCCGTGCTCAAGCAGCACAATGCGCGACGAAACCTCTACCGTGTGTTGCAGATTGTGGCTTGACAGCAGTATGGTGGCGCCGTGACGGCTGTTGTAGTTGGTGAGTAGCTGCTTCAGAATGTTCTGACTGCTCGGGTCGAGGAAGTTGAACGGCTCGTCCAAGATGAGCAGTTGCGGCTGGTTTATCAGCGCTGCCACGATGCCAATCTTCTGCTTGTTGCCTGCCGAGAAGTCTCGAATCAGCTTTTTTTGTCCCATTATCTCGCCGCCCATAAACTGCGCATACTTGTCGAGTCTGGTGTCAAGCTGCTCTTTGCTTATGTTACTTACTTTAGCAATGAAGTCGAAATACTCTTCCGGTGTGAGAAATTCGATGAGAAAACCGCTGTCTATGTAGGCACCAGTATATTGTTTCCAGTCCTCCAGCATTGCCGGATTGACGGTCAAAGTGTCGTTGGGATTGGCGTTGTCGGTCGCGAATGTCAGCTCCACGTAGCCGTTGTCCGCCTTCAGCAGGTCGAGCATGAGGCGGAATAGAGTGGTCTTGCCAGCGCCGTTATTACCTACGAGGCCGACCATCTCGCCGTCTGCAATGTGCAGACTGTCTATGTCTACAGCCGTTTTGTCCTTAAACGACTTGACGAGTCCTTTTAGTTCTATTTGCATAGTGTATGTGTTGTGTCGTTTTCAATTATGTGTTGCGCCTTCTTCAGCTGTGTGTTGCGCTTTCTTTAATATTCATTTTGTACACATTGGTTTCCTTTGTCAGAAAACCAGAGCTGCGGTAAAGAGCGTTGGCGGCGATGCGTGAGGGGCGCGACGTGAGTGCTATGGAGCACGGACCGTAGTTTTTAGCACATCTAATGGCGTAGTCAACGAGCTGCTTCCCAATCTTCATGCCGCGGAATCGGCTGTCCACCACCACGTCTTCTATCCATGCCTTGCGACCTGTAGGCGACGTGTAGAAAGCGACGGTTGCCATCCCTGCCGTCTGGTTGTCTACTGTAGCGACGTACAGATGGGTGTGCTCCTCGCCTACGATAGACCTCAGCGTGTCGATGGTGAACTTGTGCGGCGTAGACGACAGCTGCCCTATGAGCGCGTCGATGTCTGCCGTCAGCGCTGCGGTGGCTTCTGTTACCTCTTCTATTTCGGCGCTACGCACCGTCGTAGTGTCTTTGTCTTGCATGCGTCTTGTGTCTTGTTTGTTTTGTTGTCGGGTGCGAATATAGTTATTTTTGCCCATTCAAGCAAATCTGAAGAAAGGAATATGTCAAGAAATGCGTTACGTAATGACAGAAAAGACGTGCAACGTTTTGCCCATTGTATATTTTTTTTTAATTTCGCAGACAAAAATATACAGTAACTCAAATAGAAAGAATCATCGCGTAAAATTATGGGAGGCATATTCGGAACAATATCCAAGAAAAGCTGTGTAGCTGACTTGTTCTACGGCACTGACTACAACTCGCATCTCGGAACCCGTCGTGGCGGTATGGCCACATATAGCAAAGAAAAAGGTTTCGTGCGCTCCATCCACAATCTGGAGAGCTCTTATTTCCGCACCAAGTTTGAGCCGACCCTCGGCCGTTTTGAGGGAAGCACAGCAGGCATCGGCGTGATAAGCGACACAGATGCGCAGCCGCTCATAATCAATTCACACCTCGGGCGCTTCGCTATATGCACCGTTGCCAAGATAGCGAACATGGATGAGCTGACGGACGAGATGCTTTCGCGCAACATGCACTTCGCCGAACTGTCGCAGAGCTCTACCAACCAGACCGAGCTTGTGGCGCTACTGTTGATTCAAGGAAAAACCTTTGTCGATGGCATAGAGAACGTGTATCGCCACATTAAGGGCTCGTGCACGATGATGATTTTGACTGACAACTCTATAATATGTGCCCGCGACTCGTGGGGACGCACCCCTATAGTGATTGGCAAGAAGGATGGCGCCTATGCCGCTTCAAGCGAATCGACCTCCTTTCCTAACCTCGATTTCGAAGAATGCTACAATGTGGGACCGGGAGAGATTGTCCGTCTCACAGCAGACAGCATTACACAGCTCCGCAAACCCAATGAGAAGATGCAGGTGTGCTCATTCCTTTGGGTCTACTATGGCTTCCCGACGTCAACCTACGAGGGTAAGAACGTGGAGGAAGCGCGTTTCGCAAACGGCTACAACCTTGCCAAGAGCGACGATGTGGAGGTAGACTGTTGTAGTGGAATTCCCGACTCTGGCACGGGCATGGCGATGGGTTATGCTGCCGGAAAGGGTGTGCCTTACCAGCGTTGCATAGCCAAATATACTCCCACGTGGCCGCGTTCGTTCACCCCTTCCAACCAGTCCATGCGCTCGCTTGTCGCTAAGATGAAGCTAATACCCAACAAAGCCATGCTCAAGGACAAGAGAGTGCTGTTCTGCGACGACTCTATCGTGCGCGGAACACAGCTTCGCGACAACGTGAAGGTGCTGTTTGACAAGGCGGGCCTGAAGGAGTGTCACATGCGAATAGCCTGTCCGCCACTGGTATATGGCTGTCCGTTCATCAACTTCACGTCGTCGAAGAGCGACATGGAGCTTATCACGCGCCGCATAATAGAGCGTTTCGAGGGTGACGCCAACAAGAACTTGGAGAAATATGCCACCACCGACACGCCAGAATATAAGCGCATGGTGGAGGCCATACGCCAGGAGATGGGACTCACAACGTTGAAGTTCAACACCATAGAACAACTCATCGAGGCCATCGGACTGCCCAAGTGTAAGGTATGTACCCACTGCTTCGACGGTAGCAGCAAGTACACACTTGAGGAGCATGCCGACGAGTAGACTTCGTGATGAGGTTTTGTTGACTATACAATAAAGGCTTAAAAGAAAAGAGCTGTGCCACGTTGCCATTATGGCAACAGGGCACAGCTCTTTTTCGTGACTGTCGTTTATGTCTTGCGCTTGGGCGCTTAGAGGTTTATTCCTCCTCGGCAGCCTTAGTCTTGCGCACGGTGCGCTTACGCTTGGGCTTGTCCTCTGTCTCTGCGACAGCGGGCTTTACACCGGCAAGCTCAGGGTCTATCATGATGCGTCCGCAGTATTCGCAGACAATCACCTTCTTGTGCATCTTGATGTCGAGTTGGCGCTGTGGCGGAATCTTGTTGAAGCAACCGCCGCATGCGTCGCGCTGCACGTAAACGATGCCCAGACCGTTGCGGGCGTTCTTACGTATGCGCTTGAAGCTTGAAAGCAGGCGCGGCTCAATCTTGGTCTCCAGATCCTTAGCGATGAGTTTGAGCTTTTCTTCCTCTTCGCGTGTCTCCTGCATGATTTCGTCGAGCTCGTTCTTCTTCTCCTCGAGTGCCGATTGGCGGTCGTCCATCATGTCGTGGGTGTGGGCAAGCTCACGCTTCTTGTCGTCAACCTTAGCCAGTGCCTCGCGTATCTTCTTGTTACACAGCTCGATTTCAAGGCTCTGGAACTCGATCTCCTTTGTCAGGGTGTCGTATTCGCGGTTGTTCTTCACGTCGTCGAGCTGACGCTTGTAGCGCTCTACGCTCTCCTGGGCCTGCTCAATCTCGCCCTTCTTCTGTGCCACGGCGTTCTGAAACTCCTCTATCTCATTCTCGATTTTAGCAATGCGGATGTTCAGACCTTCAATCTCGTCTTCCAGGTCCTGAACTTCAAGGGGCAGCTCGCCACGGAGCGCACGTTTCTCGTCGATGGCCGACAATGTGGTCTGAAGCTGATAAAGGGTCTGCAGCTTCTCTTCTACTGATAAATCTGTAGGATCTTTCTTTGCCATAATTTATGCTTGTTAAAAATAGATTATGGGATTGGTGTTAGTGGCAGCCAGCACACAGCGCACGCCACCGCACTTCTCCTCAATTATAGACTTGAATATTTCGTTTGTAAACTGTTCGCTCTGATAGTGCCCGATGACAGCAATCTGTAGCTGCTGTTCGTGACCGAAGAACTCGTGGTAGTGCATCTCGCCAGTCACAAAAGCGTCGGCACCGGCCTTCACGGCGTCGGGCAGAAGAAACGACCCAGAGCCGCCGCACATCGCCACACGACGTATGGGGCGTCGCAACAGTTGGTTGGCCTGCACACATTCCACGTCGAACACGCGCTTGAGCATCACTATGAAGTCGTCGGCAGCCATCGGTTCGGCAAACTCTCCCACAACGCCAGAGCCACACTCTATGCCGTCTACCACCTTGGTGGCAATCAGCCGCGCGTCTTGCAGCCCCATCTTCTCTGCCATCTTGAAGTTCACTCCGCCCACAGCGTTGTCCATATTGGTGTGCATCGACACGATGACTATGCCGTGTTGTATGGCTTTCATCACCACACGCTGCACATCGTCGCCGTCTGACACGCAAGAGAGCTTGTGGAAGATGAGCGGATGGTGTGACACAATGAGGTTGCACTGCGAGGCAATTGCCTCGTCAAGAATCTGTGGCGTAACGTCCAGACACAATAATGCCCCTGATAGATCCGCCTCTGTCAATCCAACCTGCAGGCCGGCATTATCCCATCCTTCCTGCAAGGGCAGAGGCGCGAACTGTTCAAGGGCAGCAATCACTTCCTTTATTTTCACGCTTTTCAGCATTTTATATGTTATCAGACTGCAAAGGTAACAAATAAATTTTGTTTTCTTACTATCGCAGCAGAGCTTTTTACTCTTATTTAACGTTTTGCACTTTTATGACGTCTCGCAGCAGGCGCGTTGCCGCCACGATGTTGGCTTTTGCCGTCTTTGGCAGCATGGCTTCATGTATAGGTATGGTTGTCGGGCTGACCGCCACTATGCGGTCAAATCCTGCGTCACACAGGGCTTGGCGGTCGCTGACGCCTCCACTCACGAGCCATGTCTGCGGTCGGCTTGCCGTCCGCTTGCCCATGACGTGTTGCAAGACTCTGTATGGCAGCTTGCCCATGAGGGTTTGAGCGTCGCTGTGGCCCTCTCCCGTCACCACAATGTCGGCATCTGACAGCAGAGCGTCAAAGTCTGTCGCCTCAAACAGCAGTTCGGCGCCAGGGCGAAACTGTGCGTTGAAAAACTGTAGAAAGGCGTAGCCCAGTCCGCCAGCTGCTCCAGCTCCAGGACAGTCGCTCCTGTCGTAGGAGAAATGTCGGCTGCACGCCTCGGCAAAGCGTATGGCTCTCGCCTCCAATGTGTCTACCATAGCGCTGTCAGCACCCTTTTGCGGTGCGAAGACGCGTGCCGCACCATGCTGCCCACAGAGAGGATTGGTGACGTCTGACGCCAGCACAAAGGTGCTGTCGCGGCGCACTTTCTGCCAGTCGTCGCCCATAGCTTTGAGCATGCCGATGCCGCAGTCGGACGTGGCGCTGCCTCCAAGCCCCACGATGAAGTGTCTTATGCCGCGGTGGTAGGCGTCCATCACCATTTCGCCCACGCCCCACGACGTGGTGCGCAGAGGGTTGCGCTGCTCGGGTTCTATCAGAGCCAGGCCAGCGGTCTGCGCTATCTCTATTATAGCGGTCTTGCCTTCGTTCGTACCAGTGGAGCTGTCGGCAGCGGCACCCGCGCGGTTTGTGTCTACCACTCCGTAGCAGGCGTCTATCCACCGCATCAGACTGTCGTGGGTGCGTAGCGTGACGCGCTCGCCACCTGTCGCTGCGAGGAAGGCGTCGAGCATGCCTTCTCCGCCGTCACTCATCTCTATGGCGACGGTGTCGAGGTCTGACGGACAACCGTTGTCAGCGTCGTCGTCTCTCAGTCCCGAGGCTATCGCCTCGTTAACCTCTCTACTTGTGAGACATCCCTTGTAGGAGTCACACGCTATGATAATCTTGTGCAAAGCAAAATCGGGGTTTTAGTTCCACTCGTTCAAGTCGCATTTCGCTTCCACCTTCTTCTCTACTTCGTCGGGAAGAGAAGGGAAGAAGTCGAAGCCTGTGATGCGTTCCACCTCGTCGACAGTGTTTACATAGTCGCCCATCGGGCGGTTGCCGTCAGTGTTTTTGTATATGAAGCCGATGGCTTTGGGTGTGCCGTCGTTGCATAGCACCACCTTAAAGAAAGCGTCGGGCACTGCCACCTTGTTGCTACCGATAGTCTTGCGGCGCGACTTTTTATAGAATACTGGACCGCAGACAACGTATAGGCTGCCATGCTGTTTCGCCCAGCGGCGGCAGGCAAGCTCCATCTCGTTCCAGTCGCCGCGGTTGAGGGTCGGCGCCTGCGGACAGATGTTGGTGAAAAGAAACGACTGGCGCATGGCCTCGGCGTCAAACTTGTTGTCGCCAGCTGGACACATGTGGCCACGGTCGTAGCCCGACGAGCGGTAGTCGCTGTCTTCGGCGCGTGGCGTAGCCACCTCTTCGTCGGCAGTGAACTTATAGTCTTTGCGGTTTGCGTCGCCCGTCGTGCGGCTGTCGGTGAGTCGCCATGCCACCCAGTTGGGCTGTCTGGTCTGCGCGTTGTATGACACGGTGTAGCCCACACGCTTTAGTATCTGTTCCGTACCATTGACGATAGGGGCAGGCAATTCGAGCCCGTCGCTGACAACAGAATGGGTCGCCTTTTCCGTCTTGACGGTTTTGGACGTCTTGTTGTCGGTGCTGTTCGAAGAGGCAATGCGCTCTATCTCTTGCGCCGTTTTTACGACTGCGTGTATGCGCTTTTGTGTGGTGCTGTCACAAGAGAGTGAGGCACATGACATGACCAATATGGCCAGTCCGTAGAGAAAGGTGTTTCCCATGGTTTGCTTGTGTGGCTGTTGGGGTCGGTTCAACGTCTGTATATGTCTATTTCGTGTCTCGACGGAGGTCTATTCTGCGTCTTGGTTTTCCTGTTCTGCGTATGGAGAGGCAGCGGTGTCGGGTTGTGTGCTGACGCTGGTCTTGGCTGCTGCGTCTTGTATAAGCCGTCCGTAGCCGTCCATGGAGTAGCGCGATGCCACGGCAAGGGCTACTGCCACAGAGCACATGGAGGCGCAAAACGCTGCTCCGACAAGCACTATCTGCATGGTGACGGCGGTCAGCACACTTGCGCCGGCAAGCAGCATGGCCCACAGTATAAACGGTGTGGAGGACAGGACAGATGCCGACATGAACGCCAACCAGTGTGTGGCGACGCGCTCAAGAGCACGCTTGCGGAAATAGAACAGTGCCTCGTAGCTTGTCGCTCCGTTGGCAAGGAAGTAGCTGTACATCTCGTTGTGGTTGCGCAAGCCCATGTAGTAGAACGACAGGGCTTTGGACTCTATTTCGAGTATGGCGCCGCAGATGAGTCCTGCGACGGGTACAAGCTGTGCCACCGACACTTCTGTGCCGAGCTGCATTACGGCAAACAATAGCCATGAGCCTACTATCACAACAGCCACCGCCGCACCTGCCAACACCGGCATGAGTCCGCTACGCAGCGATATATGGGCTTTCGCCACCGTGACGATGGCTGTTGTCGCTATCATGGCAATGCAGAACACGACGCTCAGGATGAGGCTGTCGCAGAGAAACAGTGCGTAGAGCATGCCGCCTAAGACGCCATATTTGACCAGCATCGTAACGACGGCTTTCACCATCTTGCCTGAGAAGCGCAGGGCGTAGGCTTGAAATAGATAGAGTGGGGCGATAAAGAGCAGTAAGCCAAGCATTACGCCCAAAACTGTTGTTTCCATTTGTGTTATATTTTTCTATGGTGTGTTTATATCATGTGCTGTGATTTCAAAACTCGATAGACGGTAGTGACTAAAGCATGTACTTTGCGTCGGCTTGCGACTCCAGCGCCGCGTCTTTGGTGGCGACAAGCACCGCGCTGCCGTTTGTGGCGCTGTCACGAAGCAAGGTGCGCACCGTCTCTGCCTCGTCGGGTGTCAAACCCTCTGTCGGCTCGTCTGCAATGACGATGTGGCATGGCGCAGTCAGGACAAAAGACAGCATGATGCGTCGTTTCTCGCTGATGGTCAGAGAGGCGAAAGTCTTTGTCCACAACTGGTCGTCAAGCTGTAGTTTCGCCCACAGGTCGGCAGCTTGCTGTTTTTGTTGCTTTGCGGTCTTAGGCGCACGGGTTACGGACAGTAGCTTGAAGAGTTCGTCCACGCTCATCCGTTCCGGCACGTCGATGTGTTGGGGGATATACGCCATCTGCGAGCGGAAGTAGTTGGCGGTGGCGGGTTCGAGCAGTTCGGTGTCTATTGTGACGTATCCGCTGTCAAGCGGCAGCAACCCTGCCATTGCCTTCAGCAGTGTGGTCTTGCCGCTGCCGTTGCCTCCACAGACCGCCGTCAGCTGTCCGTCACGTGCTGTGAGCGACACCTTGTTAAGAACATCGTGTCCGCATATTGAGAGTATGGCATCTTTTATTTCTATCATCTTTTCTAAACTGTAAATTGACTGTTATAGACTTCTCTGACTCGTTTTGCACGATGACACTTCTTTCGTTGTTTTGCTGACATTTTGCTATGTTTTGTCCAGAATTTCTTACATCAATTCTTAACGTGTGTTAAAAGTTCCGCGATGTTCCCATTAGGCCGTAGTGACGATGTCATTAGGCCGTAGTGGCGACGTCATTAGGCCGTAGTGGCAAGCCCAAATGGGTACTATCATTTTGTCAATCGGGCGCAACGGCACAGTCGGGACTACCGGGCGTGTTTTGAAATGTCATGAGTCGGTTCTCCATGTTGCATCTGCAGGGCAGCCTATCTTATGCAAAGATACAACAATTTATAATAAGCTGTTGTGTTATAAAGAAAAAAAGAGGGTGTGTCATAATTGACTATGGTCATTTATGGTGCACCCTCCTTTTGTATATCGTTTAGCGAGAGCAAAACCAAAGTTTTTTATTTATTTTTGTTATATGGTGCCCCATTGTCTTAAAATTGCCATCCAGACACT
>JALEVZ010000026.1 GCA_022788105.1 Prevotella sp.
TACTTATATATAAAAATAATTTAGATCACTTACTTATTAAAAGGTTTTATTATAATTATTAAAAGATTTTGTTATATTAGAGATAACGACAAAAGCCCCGTTTTATTGAAACATGTGGATAAAAAAATCATGCCTTCAGCACCACAATTCACATATTATTTTATATTGCCGCCCACTAAAAATTTGCGTATTAAAAGAAAAGCGCTAACTTTGCATTACATTCACTGTGTAATAAGACAGGCGCAGTGTATAAAAAAAGGGAAGCGCAGCGTATAGAAAAGAAACACGCAGTGTATAAAAAAGGAAAGCACAGTAACTAAAATTAGAATATGGATATTACCCAACGATTTTTAAACTACACACAGTTTGACACACAGTCGAGCGAAGACTCGCAGACCGTGCCAAGCACACCGAAACAGCTGGTGTTCGCCGAATACCTGAAAAAAGAACTCGAAGACGAAGGCTTGAGCGACGTAGAGATGGACGAAAACGGTTACATCTACGCCACACTGAAGGCCAACACCAAGAAGAAGATACCTACCATCGGATTCATTTCACACTACGATACATCACCCGATTGCAGCGGAGCAAACATCCATCCGCGCATCGTGAAGAACTACGACGGCGGCGACATCGTGCTCTCAGAGGGCATCGTGTCGTCACCCACTAAGTTCCCGGAGCTGAAGGCACACGTGGGTGAAGACCTCATCGTGACCGACGGACACACGCTGCTGGGCGCCGACGACAAGGCAGGCATTGCAGAGATAGTGCAGGCCATGTGCTGGCTGCGCGACCACGACGAGGTGAAGCACGGCGACATACGCGTGGCGTTCAACCCCGACGAAGAGATTGGCATGGGCGCCCACCACTTCGACGTGAAGAAGTTCGGCTGCGAATGGGCATACACCATGGACGGCGGCGACATCGGCGACCTCGAATATGAGAACTTCAACGCTGCATCGGCGAAGATACACATCAAGGGTGTGAGCGTACATCCAGGCTACGCTAAAGGCAAGATGGTCAACGCCAACCGCCTCGCGACAGAGTTTGCAACTATGCTGCCCGCCAGCGAGACGCCAGAAGAGACCGAGGGCTACGAGGGATTCTATCATCTCTTGGGCATACAGTCAAACATCGAGAGCGCAACGCTGTCGTACATCATACGCGACCACGACCGCGACCGCTTCGAAGACCGTAAAGACTTCATCGAAGACTGCGTTGCCAAGATGAACGAGAAATACGGCGAAGGCACCGTGACGGCAGACGTCAAAGACCAGTACTACAACATGAAGGAGAAGATAGACCCCAACATGCACGTCATCGACATCGTGGTGAAAGCCATGCAGGAGTGTGGCGTGCCGCCAAAGGTGGAGCCCATCCGTGGCGGCACCGACGGCGCACAGCTCTCGTTCAAGGGTCTGCCCTGCCCCAACATCTTCGCTGGCGGCGTAAACTTCCACGGCCCCTATGAGTTTGTAAGCGTACAAGTCATGGAGAAAGCCATGCAGGTGGTGACCAAGATATGTGAGCTCACCGCCGAATTTAACGACTAAACGACATTATGGCAAAGAAGAATTTTCTATATCCTGCGGAATGGGTTAAGAACAAACCCTACACCACTGTAGACAACGTAGACATCTACTACACAGGTATAGCCAACCGCATTTACGACATACTGAAAGAGACCAAGCTCGACAGCGTGTTCGCCGAGCCCGACAACCTGCGCATTGTGACCATGAGCATAGCAGGTTGGTTTGAAGACGTCATATCACAAAACGGAATATGGCAGACCTTCACGAACGAGTGTGAGAAGACCTATGGCAGACGCTTGCCGTTCTACGACACTGGCAACAGCTACTATCCGGACGAGATAAACATAGAGGACGTGAAGTTCCTGCTATGGCACAATCTGCAATCGGTGACACGCACACAGCGCCTTATCAACCCCAAGAGCCCCGTGCTGGCACTCACCGCCGAGTTCATCTACCACATGCTCGAAGACGAGTACGAGACAGCGCCCGAAAACGAGCGTCTGCATGAGTTCATCTACGGCGCTGTGTCGGAAGAAGAGTCGTGCCAACACTACGTGTCAGTAGCGTCGTGGTTTCACTACAAGAGCTTCTTCAACATCGAAAACTACGACGAGTTCTTGGCAATAAACGGCAACTTCCTCGACAACGCCAACGACACACCAGAGCAGATAGAGGCAGTGTCGTGGGGCATGTACGTCACCATCATGCTCAAGGGTCGCCGCTCGCTGATGGCGCTCACCACCCCCGAGTGGCTGGCACGTTTGGCAAAGGGTCACGACACCCTCAAGGCATGGACCGACGTGAAGGTGCGCAAGGCGAGCTGCTACATGGTAGAAGCCATCGCCGACGGTGTGCTAACCCTCGCCGACCTCGTCGAGGGCGGCAAAATAACGGTGTCTGCCGACAACCTCGACTTCCCCACCAAAGACTTCGTACCAGGCACCACCACGCTCATCTGCGAGTTCATAAACTACAACAAGCAGCTCCATCGCATCGGCACCATTGCCATAAACGACATGGGCGAGAGCGTGACCAACTACGTGGAACAGGAGAAAGCCGCACGCAGCGACAAGAACCAGAAAGCCACATACAAGGAGTTTACGAAGGCTGCCGACGGCAACTACGTCATGTTCTTTGAGAACAAGGCAGAGTGTGAGAAGTTCCTGACCGACAACATAGGCTACACCTTCGCACAGGGCGTGAAACTGCCAGAGTTTAAGACCGACCGCAACATCATGCTCATGGTGTCGCCACAGACGGGCTTGACCATACAGCCAGGCTTCCTGTCGTGTCTGAACACGCCGCGCAACCCCTACTATCGCAAAGAGGAGGCAGAGAAGAACGCACTGTCGGTGATAGCACGCGCCAACGCTATAGCCTACGATGTGATGTGCCGCATGCAGGACGAAGGCATGTTTACCGACGCCATGTACTCGGGCTGCGACACCCCCGAAGAGGGCAAGCAGCTGGCACAGGACAACCTCCAGTTCCTCACCGACTACTATTATCACAACAACCGTAAGAGCTTCGAGAAGGTGAAGTACTAAAAACACATGTCAGAACTTCCAACACTCATCAACGATCTCGCACTCATTCTCATCGTGGCAGGAGTGGTGACGCTTGTTTTCAAGAAACTGCGTCAGCCGCTCGTGCTCGGCTATGTCATGGCAGGCTTCCTCGTGTCGCCCCACATGCCATACACCATGTCGGTCATGGACAACGTCGACATAAAGACATGGGCAGACATCGGAGTGATGTTCCTGCTGTTCTCGCTCGGCCTCGACTTCTCGTTTAAGAAGATTTTGAAAAAAGGCGTAGCGCCGATGGTGGCGGCATGCACCATTATCTTCTTCATGACGACACTCGGAGCAGTCGTGGGACACAGCTTCGGGTGGAAACGTATGGACTGCATCTTCCTCGGAGGAATGCTCGCCATGAGTTCCACCACCATCATCTACAAAGCCCTCGACGACATGGGGCTGCGACAACAGAAGTTTGCAAGCATGGTGATGAGTGTGCTAATACTCGAAGACATATTAGCCATCGTGATGATGGTCATGCTCTCTGCCCTCGCCAGCGGCAACAACCCTGACGGCGGACAGATGCTGGAGTCGGTACTCAAGATAGGTTTTTTCCTTGTGCTGTGGTTTGTGGTGGGCATCTTCCTCGTGCCGATGTTTCTGCGCTCCATGCGCAAACTCATCAACAGCGAGACACTGCTCATCGTGGCACTCGGCCTGTGTTGCCTCATGTCGGTGCTCTCTACGAAGGTGGGATTCAGCAGCGCGTTCGGCGCATTCGTTATGGGTTCCATCCTGGCAGAGACCATCGAGGCAGAGCGCATCATAAAGCTGGTGGAGCCGGTAAAGAACCTCTTCGGCGCCATCTTCTTCGTGTCGGTGGGTATGCTGGTAGACCCGAAGGTCATCATAGACTACGCCCTCCCCATAGCGGCACTCGTGCTGACCATACTCGCGGGCCAAGCGGTGTTCGGAACATTAGGCTTCATGCTGGCAGGCCAGTCGCTGAAGTCGGCGATGCGCTGCGGATTCTCTATGGCACAGATAGGCGAGTTCTCGTTCATCATTGCCTCGTTAGGTCTGTCGCTCGGCGTGATAGGACAGTTTCTCTACCCCGTCGTTGTGGCGGTGTCGGTCATCACGACCTTCCTCACGCCATACATGATAAAGCTGTCGGTGCCATGCTACAACATGTTGGAGCGGCGATTGCCGAAGCCCTGGATTCGCGCTATGAACAATGTGGCGCTGAGCCACCCCGCACAACGCGGTCATAACAACTGGAAGAGACTCATCAGCCAACTCGTGCGCATAACAGTGGTCTACTCCATACTGTCTGCTGCGACGATAGCACTGATGTTCACGTTCTTCCTTCCGTTCATACGCAGCGTTATGCCAGGCATGCACTGGTGGGCAAACGGTATCTGTGGCCTTGCCACCGTGCTGCTCATATCGCCCTTCCTCAGAGCCATGGTGATGAAGAAAAACCACAGCGAAGAGTTCAAGGCGCTGTGGAGCGAAAGCCGTCTCAACCGCCTACCGCTCATCGTCACCATACTTGTGCGTGTGGCAGTGGCGTCGCTGTTTGTGTTCTACGTCTGCAACTTCCTCACACGCTTCACCAACGCGCTGATGATAAGCATCGCCGTGGCAGTAGTGTTGCTCATGATATTGTCGCGACGACTAAAGCGCAGCAGCATCATGATGGAGCGCATGTTCATCCTAAACCTACGGTCGAGAGACATCGAAGACCAGGTCATGGGGCGCAAACGACCGCTCTACGCTGGCCATCTGCTCGACCGCAACATACACATTGGCGAATTCAGCCTGCCCGAAGACACACAGTGGGGAGGCTGTAAGCTGAAAGAGCTGAAGCTACGCAACAAGTACGGCGTGATGGTGAGCAGCATATTGCGCGGCCACCACCGCATAAACATACCCAACGGTGACGACGAACTGTTCCCCGGCGACCGCATACAAGCCATCGGCAACGACGAGCAGCTCGCTGCATTCGGCCATGCCGTAGAGGGCGAAGTGTTTGACATCGACGTCGATATAGAGAAGCGGGAAATGAAACTACGGCAGATGGTGATCGACGGCAAGAGCACATTCGTGGGCAAGACCCTCGGCGAGAGCGGCATACGCGACAAGTACAACTGCATGGTAGTGGGCCTTGAAGAGGGCAAAGAGAACCTCTCCCCCATCGAGCCATCACGACCTTTCGCTAAAGGCGACATTATATGGATTGTAGGCGAAGAAGAAGCGCTGCAAGAGTTGCTGTCCGTATGACAGCATAACAAGCAAAACGGGCTGAAAGCACAACATGCTTTCAGTCCGTTTTTATTTACCCTCTTGCCAGCAAGACGAGGCACATGCGTCAGTTGAGTTGCAGCCCCAAAGTCTCCACGAGGCGTGCGAAAGGTTCAAAGTCTGCCTTCATTTTATCAAAGATTTGCAGCTTTGTGAGCACCGGCTTTTTCTCTTCCTGCTTTGCCAGGCGCAGCTTGAGCTTAATGTCACTATTGTGAAGCGCGGCAGCAAGCGTGGCACGAATGCGCCCTTTTATAGCCTCTATCTGGTCGAGCAGCAGCTGATTGTCGGCAAGCACCTCCACTTCGGGCCACGATGTGATGTGCGGCGTCATGTTCTTCATACGCGACGCCAGTCCCACCATGCTCGGCGGCATGCGGTTGCACATTCTAAGCCACTCCAGAGACAGGTCCTCTTCGGTAAACTCCATTGTCTCGCCGCCCTTTGTGTTCTCCTCTTCCTCCTTGCGAGCCTCCTCGCGGTCGCCCTGTTTAAGGCCGGCAAACGTCATGCCCAGCGAGCCGAGCTTCAAGCGCGGCATGCCCTTCGCAGCAGCACTACCGGCAGAAACCGTAGCGGCAGAAGCCGATGAAGCGGTCGAAGAAGAAGCCGAGGCAGCACCCACAGACGCCCCCATAGCGGCGGAAGAAGCCAGAGCTGCCGAGGCAGCAGACGCCCCAATAGCGGCAGGAGCGGCGGCAGAAGGCTGCACACTATCTGCCTGTGGCGCGGCAGCCTTCACGTTGCGCACCAGAGGTTTCTCCCCGGCAGCCACCTGCACAGCCGCCTTGTCTTGGGAGTCGATGAGTCTCTTGAACAGGATTTTCAGACGCTTGGGGCCACGCCCCGCGCTGACACCATCGTCGGGTTGAGTGAGTTGCGCCACCTCGATGAGCGTCAGTTCCACGAGCAGACGCTTGTTGCTGCTCTGCTTGTAGGTCACGTCACACTGGTTGAGCACCTTCAGAGCCTGGTATAAGAAGCGCGCAGAACACTTTGCCGCCTGCTGTCTGAACTTCTCCGCCTGCTGCTTACTGGTCTCGAGTAGCGGCAGTGTGGCAGAATCTTTCGCCATGAGCACATTGCGGATGTGCGACGCAAGCCCCGTCACCACATTTCCTCCGTCAAACCCTTTCTCTATGATGGTGTTGAGCAACAACATCAGGTCCGTCACCTTATTGTCCATGGCGAGGTCCACCATGCGGAAGTAGTTGTCGGCATCGAGCTCGTTAAGGTCTTCCAACACCTTGTCGTAGGTGATGTTTCCCTGACAGAAGCTCGCCGCCTGGTCAAATATAGACAACGCGTCGCGCATGCCGCCATCGGCCTTCTCTGCAATGAGCGTGAGGGCAGGCTCTTCGTAGCTGATGCCCTCCTTTGATGCCACGGTCTTGAGATGCGCCACCGTGTTCTCCACAGTCATGCGTTCGAAGTCGTAGATTTGACAACGCGACAGGATGGTAGGCAATATCTTGTGCTTCTCCGTAGTGGCGAGAATAAACACCACATGAGCTGGCGGCTCCTCCAATGTCTTCAGAAACGCGTTGAAGGCGGCAGTCGAAAGCATGTGCACCTCGTCGATGATGAACACCTTGTAGCGTCCGACCTGCGGCGGGATGCGCGTCTGTTCCATCAGCGCCTTTATGTTTTCGACAGAGTTGTTGCTTGCGGCGTCAAGCTCAAAGATGTTGAGCGAGCGCTGCTCATTAAACGCCTGACAACTCTCACACACGTTGCACGCCTCGCCATCGGCTGTTGGCTGCATGCAGTTTATAGCCTTAGCAAAGATGCGGGCACACGTGGTCTTGCCCACACCACGCGGGCCACAAAACAGATAGGCATGCGCAAGCTTGCCGCTCTTGACAGCATTCTTCAGCGTGGTGGTGAGCGCCTGCTGTCCCACCACAGTGTCGAATGTCATCGGGCGGTACTTACGTGCCGACACTATGTAGTTTTCCATTGTTGTTGCGTGTTTATTGTTAGCTGTAGGCAAAGTTACGAAAAAAGTTGCACAATCGTCTACAAGTTGCACAAGAATATAGGAATACAAAAGAAAAGGGTGTCCGAGCCGCATGGTCTCGTGACACCCTTTCTCATCAATGCGTAACGTTTGGGTTCGGCATAGCAGGCAAGCGGCTGCCAACCGCTACACCCAAACCTTACATTACCTTCATCTTTTATAAACCAATCATTTTATCAATTATAAACCAATCATTGTATGTTCATCATGTCATCGGCTCCCGTTCGCATGGCGCGTGCCTAACGCTCCGCGCCATGCGCGACGGGAAAAGACGTTAATTCCAAACGTCGTTGATGCTCAAGTCGCTTGACATCGCGTCTTCATCGAAGTCGTCGTTGCCCTTTGAGAATATCTCTTGAATCTGACCAGACGCGCTCAACAGCGGTTGCTCCATCACAACCTTCTGTACTTCGAGTGCAGGCTTAATATATTTTTTCATTGTCTATTTCTTTTAATTCGTTGTTTTACTTGATGACAATCTTCTTGCCGTTATGGATGTAAATGCCCTTTGTGGGTTTCAGAACTTTGATTCCCTGCAGGGTGTAATATGCGTTGTCGTGACACTTGTTCGTAACCTCGACCTTGTTAATCTCAGTAACTCCACCAAGCTCATCGTCAAACAGAATCATCATCTTGGCAAAAGCAGAGCTGTCGTCGTCGGTTGTTCCACCAATGAACTGGCCGTTGTAGTCGCAATAGCCAAACTTCGCACCTACGCCACCGCCTACGGTAGCGTTAGCAGGAAGCTTCAGGTAAGCCTTGTTGCCACCACTTTTGGTATTGTCCATGAGACGGAAGAAGCCGAGATAGTTAGGTATGCCAGCATCTGGGTTTTCCTTATGATATTTGGTTCTGAAGAATGTTGACAGACCGAAGTTGCGATATGTGACAACACCATCTACCTTGTCTGCATTACGAAGATTATCATCAGCCTCAACAGTAGGCACGAGGTAGTTGTTCCATTCCTGTCCTGTATATTCAGAAGCCTTTGTCCAGATTTTCACAAACTCGGCAGGAGTTGTTGCCGATGCGTCTGTGCGCAGACGCAGACTGTAGCTCAACTTGTCGCCATCGTCAAATGTGCCGTCACCAGGAGTAGCGCCAATCAGCACAACACCCATGTCGGCGGGTATGTAATTAAGCTGACGCAGATAGAGCTTACCACAAGAATGCGCCTGGTTTATCTCACCTACCCCAGGTTTTTCGTACTTGTATGCTACATAAGCCTTAACGTCGGGGCTCACGATGTCCATTGCCTTGTGGCTGCTGAACGTACGTATGAACTTGTCTTTGAGCAGTGTGAACGGGAACTTAGAGTTCGACTCACCAGTGATGGTGTACTTAAACACTGTTGCATATCCGTTGTTTTCGTCGGTTGTCATGTACAGTTTCACGGTGTAGAGACCAGCAGGACGGTTCCACATGATGTTATACCCATCGTCTGTGTTCTCTGTAGTGCCATTGAAAGTGCAGCTAATGGTGTTGGGATCATCAACCGTACATTTGTGTCCTTTAGTGTTCACGTGGTCACATCCAGCAGTCTTTACACCTACAGTAGCATCATCCTCATGCCAGTTCTTAGCCTTGTCATGGTCGCCCACGAAGCGGAAATGTCCTTCGTGACAATCTTTTGTTGTCTCGATAGTGACATAATAGCAGTTCTCGGTAGCATCGAATGTCATGTCAGCAACATTAGAAGCCCAGTTCCATGAGCCGTCAGCGTTTGTGGTGCCAGGGATGGCAGAACCTACAAGCGAGATGACGTTGGGGTAGTCAACAGTACCTTCATTTGGAATAAAGAAACTTGCAGACATACCACATGCGTTGGCCTGTTTAGACAAATCATTGTCTCCTTTATTGGGGTTATACTCTACAGTCTTTGTACCGCTGATGTTAAGAGTGAACGGCTTCTGGTTAACGACCAGCTTGTCGTGTTTATCTGAATTACCATACTTATAGCCACCGTTTCCGAAGAAGAACAGTTTATTCTGTGTTCCGTAGTTGTTACCAATCTTGATATTTGTATGAATGCCCTCAGAAGCCCCAGACTTTTTATAAGCCTCGTCAGCCTTGTTACGAATCTGGTCGTCACCCAATCCATAAACAGAGTAGCCCAACACATAATAGCTGTTCTTTCCGTCGAAATGGATGTTAGCTTTGATGTTTTGTCCGTACAGACTGCTGATATCTGTGCGCTTGTCATATATTGGCAACGCTGATGCACCATATGACGTGCTAAGCAAATAAGCTACCATCTTCAGAGAGTTGTGAGAGATGCTCCAGTTTGTGGGGGTGCCGCTCTCGTCAACCTCAAAGCTTACGGTGTACATTCCGTCGTCGTCATGTGTTCCGTCGTTACGGGTCTTAAGAGACCAGTAGTTGCTGCTCTCATTGACGTCTGCATTTGGAGTCAATGTACCAGATACAGTTGTGTCTGTACCGGGGAATCCACCATGCAAGTCATAAACAGAATTAGGACCATAAACAGTCTTTGTACCATCATCGTCTACTGCCAATATCTGCATCTTTGCAGTAAGACATGCGGGGATGTCAAAAGAATATTTCTTATCGCTCTGCTGTGTGAAGCGGAAATAGAGACGGTCATAGTTTATCTTATCCACAGCGTCGCCACCAGGGTTGATGTCGCCACCAACGTTTGCGGGAGACATGAAGTTGCCCACGAGATAGAATCCAGCAGGTGCTGTTGTTACAATGGGAGCATTCTCTGTTGCGACAACCGTCACCTTGCCATCATCAGCAATGGTGATGTCATATTTCAAGCCCTTTGCGAGGGTGAGAGTGCCTGTAGCGCCTGCTGTAGCGGTGTAAAAGGTTGTGCCTGCTGCTGTGATGTTGGCAGCAGTTTCCAAACCGTATGCTGCGCCGTCAATCTTAAACGACACTACAGCATCGGCAGTAGCGTTTGTGAGGTTGTAAACAAAAGAACCAGTAGTGTTTTCTGAAACCTCTGCGCCATTGTTGTCTACAAGAACATATTTCTTTTCTGTTACTACAGAGTTCTTGCTTCCTACAATCCACAGTCTGCGGGGAGTAGCGATGTCGAGATATATCGTGAGCTTGTCGTAAGCGCTCTTATCGAATGTAGTCTTCCATGCGTTAGAGCTGCCTTCATAGATACTAGTGTACTCTGAAGTAGACGCACCTGCTGCTGTCACAGTCACCGGGTCGTCATTTGCCTGGGGCTGCAACTGTTTGGTTTCGTCCTTTTCATAGAATCGGAAGCAGAAGTTTTCATCACTTGTACTTGTGTTCACCTCATACTTGTAAAGAGTGGTTTCGCCCTCTACGAGCGACAGCTTGTGTGTTTCAATAGGAGTATCTGTGCTATAGTTGCCCTTTTCTCCATTGACAGTCTCTGCTGTGAACATGTATATGGTCTTGGCAGAAGGTGTTACAGGTGTAGAACCTTTTTTCTTGCCTTCTACCCACACATACTTTTTTCCGCCCGAGTTTGTATTAATGTCCACATATATATAAAGTTCTTCGTAAGCGGAATAGTCCTTTACAAGCCAATAATTTTTATCTCCCCAACAGTCATTAGTAATCTCATACTTATCGCCATCGGCAGGTGTCGATTCATAGATATGGAGCTGACAATTATCAGTGTGTGCCTGCATGTCTTTTTTCCAATTTTGTACTCCTATCTTGAAATTAAACTGGTCAGACGGCATGCTATAAACCCTTAACTTGTAAATTTGACCAACACCTGTATATTCCATTAGGTGGGAATTGGTAACTTGACCGTTTAACTCCTGCTTTGTGAGAAGATAAACGTCCTGCGCCCTGACACTCGTTGCAAAAGCGAAGAGCGCCATGACGGTCATTAAGAAAGTTAAAAACCTTTTCATTTTCTGCTTTGATTATTAGTTATATTTTTGGTTATTTTTATTCCCTTGAACAAGTTTACGAACAGGCATACTGCTACAATATTAGGGCACATGGCTATAGTGTCTTGGCTCTTCAGTTTATTGGCATCGCCGTGTCGTGTGTTTTCTCCAGAGCTTAGGTGTCTCCAAAGAGCGATTGGTTGTCAAACGTTTATAACGTTTGGTTGTTTTTTATTTCGGTTTATTTTTTGTTGGATTTCTGATGCAAAGGTAACACAATATAATAATTAGTTACCTTATATTTTTGTTAAAACGCAACTTATTCTAATGCAAACGTTTGCACGTTTGCACACACGTTGCACACACGTTGCACAACTGTGCTGAACATTATATTAATGTTAGTAGACGAGTAGACAAGTTGACGAGTAGACAAGCTGCTACTTAGGCAAGAAGCAAAGACAAGTAGACAAGCTGCTACTTAGGCAAGAGGCAAAGACAAGTAGACTGTAAGCATACAAAAAGTAAGAAAAACGAAAGAGATGGCGACAATTTGTAAATTTTTACGATAAAACAGATTGCATATTAACAATAAATTATTAACTTTGCAGCCATTGAATAAGACATAAAGTCTCTACGTACTATCAATAAAACAGGAACAGATATGAGCAACTTGATAAAACCCCGAAACTACAAAGCGCTGCTCGACAAATGCGAGACAGAGCAAGGTATAAAACTCATCAAAGACTTTTTCCAACAAAACCTCGCCACAGAGCTGCGGCTACGACGCGTCACAGCACCGCTGTTTGTGATGCAGGGCCTCGGCATAAACGACGACCTCAACGGCGTGGAGCGCCCCGTGACATTCCCGATAAAAGACCTCGGCGACGCGAAAGCGGAGGTGGTACACTCGCTGGCGAAGTGGAAGCGCCTGACACTCGCCGAGTATGCCATAGAACCAGGCTTCGGTGTCTACACCGACATGAACGCCATACGTGCCGACGAAGAGCTGGACAACCTGCACTCGCTATATGTCGACCAGTGGGACTGGGAGGCAGTGATCACACGCGAGGAGCGCACAGTGGAGCATCTGAAAGACGTAGTGCGCCGCATCTACGCCGCCATACTGCGCACGGAGTATCTGACCTGTGAGACATACAAAGACATAAAGCCGTTTCTGCCGCGACAGATACACTTCATCCACAGCGAAGAGCTGCTACAGATGTACCCCGACCTCACACCGAAGGAGCGCGAAGACGCCATCTGTAAGCAGTACGGCGCCGTGTTCATCATAGGCATCGGCGCGAAGCTGAGCGACGGCAAGAAGCACGACGGACGCGCACCCGACTACGACGACTGGTCTACGGTGGCAGAAAACGGCCTCGCGGGTCTCAACGGCGACATACTGATATGGTATCCTGTGCTCGAACGGTCGTTTGAGCTGTCGTCGATGGGCATACGTGTAGACAAGGAGTCGCTGCTCCGCCAGCTCAAGATTGAGGGTAAGGAAGACCGCGAACAGCTGTACTTCCACCGTCAGCTGCTCGCCGACAAGCTGCCGCTATCGATCGGTGGCGGCATCGGACAGAGCCGTCTCTGCATGGTGATGCTCCATAAGGGTCACATCGGCGAGATACAAGCGAGCATCTGGCCCGACGACATGCGACGCGAATGCGACGCCATAGGCATGAGCCTGATTTAAAGATGCGACGCGAATGCGAAGCCATAGGTATGAGTCTGATTTTAAGAAAAAACAAAATGTAAAGAGGGTGTGTCATAATTGACTATGGTCATTTATGGTGCACCCTCCTTTTGTATATCGTTTAGCGAGAGCAAAACCAAAGTTTTTTATTTATTTTTGTTATATGGTGCCCCATTGTCTTAAAATTGCCATCCAGACACT
>JALEVZ010000064.1 GCA_022788105.1 Prevotella sp.
TGTTTCGTAGAGTGTCTGGATGGCAATTTTAAGACAATGGGGCACCATATAACAAAAATAAATAAAAAACTTTGGTTTTGCTCTCGCTAAACGATATACAAAAGGAGGGTGCACCATAAATGACCATAGTCAATTATGACACACCCTCAACGCGGAAAACTCCCAAATACGGAAGCGCCCTGTAAAGGCAAAAGCATCAAAGACAATTTATTATTAAGATTTTGCCCTTACAGGGCGCATTGTTTATAATAACACCACAATACCCAGGGCGCTGCCCTGGGCTGTGAGCTTATTGGGCTTTCAGCCCGCCCGCATATAAGACAAGCCTCCTCTCTTTAACTATATACATAACATGATGATTATTTAAGAGATATCTTTTTTTGTCGTCTTTTTTAGCGGACAACAATATAAAAAAAGGTGTGTACAGCGCCATAACATTTTCCTCATACGAACAAAATGACAAGCCCAAAGGGTGGGCGTTCAAAATCGCCTTATAGTCAATCGCTTACACGCAGAAGCGAGTATGCAAGCAAAAAATGGAGGGAAAGAAGGAAGCCCCGGCGGACAAGTTAAATCACAATCTTACAGTTTTATATAATTAAACAATATCAACAATTCAAAAAAATAGTATATATCATTCGAAGCCGCTGCTCCTAAATTATCCACCGGGGACTAACCTTATTACTCTGATGGCATGTAGCCATATCAATTTATGATGATTACTATTTGTCTTTGTGCCATCCCTTCACAAGGAAAGTCACAAGATTCAACATTAAATATTATTGCAAATATAGCCATTTTTTATATATGGCGCAAGTAAGCGGCAGTTTTTTACTCGGAGGCGGCGCTTTTTTACTTTTTTTACCATATTAAACGACATTTGCATTGCGCGTTACTGCAAGATTAGGTATCTTTGCAACAGCATATAACCGACTAAGAAACACAGCCGTAGCACACGCCGCCGACACACAGCGGAGAGTGCGAAGCGCTGCAAAAAACTATAACATTATGGAATATTTCATACTGATAGACAACAGACAACAAGGCCCCTACACCATCAACGAACTGCGCAGCCGCAACATCACATCTGCCACACTGGTTTGGGCGGAAGGCATGAAACAGTGGACTCCGGCATGGCAAGTGGAAGAGCTACAGACGCTTTTCGCCACCGACAGCGATGAGCAGACGCCGCCACCAGCACCCCTCGCCAGCAACACAGCAGCGCCGTCAAGCGGCAATGGCTATGCCGCCAGCACCGACGACGCCCCCTCCACCGCCCACGACGGCACCGACGACGACACCACAGAGCTGCCGCACAAGAGCCACCACAGCGTGGGGCTGACCATAGCCAAGCTGCTGCTCGTCGCCATAGTAGCCGTCTTCGTCGGCGCCGTGGCAACACGCCCGTCGGCTGACGACCACCGCGAGGCAGTGACGAAGGAGATAAACCGCGCCATAGACAAGGCTACGGGCGCCGACAACGACGCCTGGGGCATGATAGGACAGATGATAAGCAGCCGCATAGTGGGCGTGGTGATAGACCAGAAGCTCGACGTAGACAACTACGTGGTGTGCTCCATAGGCTCTGTCACGTTCCGCGGTAAGACGCGCCACGTGTCGTTTGGCATGTTCGGACACGTCTTCACGTTCGACGCCGACGATGTGATGCGCGCATTAGAGAAAGGCAGCGACGCCGCCGACAAGTTTCACTCGCCACTCCTCAACCCCTCCACCGACGACAGCGACGAGCCTCAAGACGACGCCGAGACCCTCTCGCCCGACCAGCAAGACGCCCCACAAGACTCTCCATCGCCCGACGACGACGGTGCCGACACACAGGAAACGCCCGCCGACGCGACCGAAAATCTGTAAGTTGGAGCACCACATTACACCCCCAAAACTTACAATCCGACTGATTTGCACAAAATAGAGCACATTGTGGGGGAAATATTTTGTCGTGTCAATTTAATTTGCTTTATTTGCAACCGAATTGTAATATCGGTACCCACATGAGCGGTCGCGGCAACAGCAGCGACCGCGCGCGCATACCTATATATTATATAGCCGCGCACGGTCTACGCCACCAGCGCGCACATGGCATACCAGGCGACAGAGAATAAGAGTAAAAATCCATACTAACACACATTTATTTACAATATGGCACAACAGTTAGAAGTAAAGGAACTCGACCAAGTGGTGGTACGATTCTCCGGCGACTCCGGCGACGGCATGCAGCTGGCAGGTAACATATTCTCCACCGTTTCGGCAACTGTAGGCAACGACATCTCCACATTCCCAGACTATCCGGCAGACATACGCGCCCCGCAAGGCTCGCTGACAGGCGTCTCCGGATTTCAGGTACACATCGGAGCAGGACGTGTCTACACACCCGGCGACCTCTGCGACGTGCTCGTGGCGATGAACGCCGCAGCCCTCAAGACGCAGCTATCACACGCCAAGCCACAGGCAACCATCATCATCGACACCGACAGCTTCGGCGAACGCGACCTACAGAAGGCAGAGTTTAAGACCGACGACTACCTCGGCGAGCTCGGCATCGACCGCGACAGAGTGGTGGCATGCCCCGTCACGCAGATGGTGAAGGAGTGTCTTGCCGACAGTGGCATGGACAACAAGTCGGTGCTGAAATGCCGCAACATGTTCGCACTCGGACTGGTGTGCTGGCTCTTCGACCGCGACCTGACACTCGTGGAGAACTTCCTGCGCGAGAAATTCGCCAAGAAGCCCGTCGTGGCAGAGAACAATATAAAGGTGGTACACGCCGGATATGACTACGGCCACAACGTACACGCCTCCGTACCTGCCGTCTACCGCATAGAGTCAAAGACCAAAGAGCCTGGCAGATACATGGACATAACAGGCAACAAAGCCACTGCCTACGGACTCATAGCGGCAGCAGAGAAGGCAGGACTGCGCCTATACCTCGGCTCATACCCCATCACTCCCGCCACAGACATACTGCACGAGCTGGCAAAACACAAGTCGCTGGGCGTGACAACAGTGCAGTGTGAAGACGAGATATCGGGCTGTGCCAGCGCCGTGGGAGCCGCCTTCGCAGGAGCACTCGCCGCTACCAGCACCTCCGGACCGGGCATCTGCCTGAAGTCTGAGGCTATAAACCTCGCCGTGATAGACGAGTTGCCGCTCGTCATCATAGACGTTCAGCGCGGCGGACCGTCGACCGGACTGCCCACTAAGAGCGAGCAGACAGACCTGTTGCAGGTGCTCTACGGACGCAACGGAGAGAGTCCGATGCCCGTGCTCGCTGCCACCAGCCCCACAAACTGCTTCCACGCAGCATACATGGCATCGAAGATAGCTCTCGAACACCTCACACCCGTGGTGCTGTTAACCGACGCTTACATAGCCAACGGCTCAGCAGCATGGAAGCTACCGAAGATGGCGGAGCTGCCAGAGATACATCCCCACTACGTCACACCAGAGATGCAGGGACACTATACACCCTACGAGCGCGACCCGAAGACACAGGTGCGCTACTGGGCTGTGCCAGGACAGGAAGGGTTCACACACATACTCGGCGGACTGGAGAAGGACGGACACACCGGCGCCATAAGCACCGAGCCTGAAAACCACAACCTCATGGACCACCTGCGCGCCGAGAAAGTGGAGCGCATAGAGGTGCCCAACGTGGAGGTGCAGGGCGACAAAGACGACGCAGAACTGCTCATCGTGGGCTTCGGCGGCACCTACGGCCATCTCTACACCGCCATGGAGGAGATGCGCAAGCACGGTCATAAGACGGCGCTCGCACACTTCGAGTTCATCAATCCGCTGCCCGCGAACACGGCAGAGGTGCTCAAACGCTACCCGAAAGTGGTGGTGGCAGAGCAGAACCTCGGACAGTTTGCAGCATATCTGCGCGCTAAAGTCGACGGATTCGTGCCCTACACCTTCAACCAAGTGAAGGGACAGCCGTTCGTAGTGAGCGAACTGGTGGAGAACTTCGAAGACCTATTAAAATAAAGACTGGACCCGGAGGCCCTGTCCCCTATAAACACAACAAACAAGAAAGCTATGAGCTACACCATACAAGACTACAAGAAAGGTCAGCCACGCTGGTGTCCCGGCTGCGGCGACCACGCTTTCCTCGCATCGCTGTACAAGGCAATGGCAGAGATAGGAGTGCCACCACACGAGACGGCAGTGATATCGGGCATCGGCTGCTCCAGCCGACTGCCATACTACGTGAACACCTATGCCATGCAGACCATACACGGCCGCGCGGCAGCAATAGCCACCGGCGTGAAGGTGGTGAACCCGAAGCTCACCATCTGGCAAATCAGTGGCGACGGCGATGGACTCGCTATCGGAGGCAACCACTTCATACACGCCATGCGCAGAAACATAGATCTAAACATGATTCTGCTCAACAACCGCATCTATGGACTGACAAAAGGCCAGTATTCGCCCACATCGCCACGCGGATTTGTGAGCAAATCGTCGCCCTACGGCACCGTGGAAGACCCGTTCCGCCCCGCAGAGCTGTGCTTCGGCGCACGTGGTCACTTCTTCGCACGTGCCGTGGCAAACGACTCACCACACACCGTGGAGATATTAAAAGCGGCATACGAGCACAAGGGCGCTGCCGTGTGTGAGATTCTGCAAAACTGCATGATATTCAACAACGGCGCCTACGACCCCATCTACACACGCGAGGGACGCTCCAAAAACGCCATCTACGTGGAGCACGGCAAGCCTCTTGTCTTCGGAGAGAACTCTGAATACGGCCTCGTGCAGGAGGGATTCGGACTGAAAGTGGTGAAAATAGGCGAAAACGGAGTCACCATCGACGACATACTCGTACACGATGCCCACGCCGAAGACAACACGCTGCAGCTGAAGCTCGCCATGATGGACAACGAACACGGATTCCCCGTGGCACTCGGCGTGATTCGCGACGTAGACGCACCGACCTACGACGACTGCGTGAACGCACAGATAGAAGAGGTGAAAGCCGCAAAACGCTACCACAACTTCGAAGAACTGCTCAACACACAGGACACCTGGGAGGTGAAATAACATTGTCAGCAAACAGCGGAGAGAGATACATCGCTGACTCTTTTATAGAGCATCGCGCTCTCTTTTAAGGAAGATTAAACTCTTCTTTAAGGAAGATTAAACTCTCTTTTAAAGAGCATCGCGCACCGATAAAAAACCGTGCCGCCCGCGCCACACACACGGACGGCACGGCTTTGTCGGCTATAACGACCAACACAAGAAGTAGTACACAAACCACTACCACACATCTATTGCCACGCTGCGACTTACACACAAAACCGATATTATTATATAAAACAAAAAAATCAACACACTATTTTCGACATGAAAACAACATTCATCACATGTCTCGCCGCAATGGCACTAACGGCAACAAGCGCAAAGGCCGGCGACCTGACAAAGCGAGTGAACCCACTACTCGGCACCGCCACGCTGTGGGAGAAGTCTGACCTGCACTACGACCGCCACCGCAAAGCACGCACATGGGGCGCCGAGGTGTTCCCAGGCACGTCGTTGCCCTTCGCCATGGTGCAGGCAAGCCCCATCACAATGTTTCGTAGCGGTTCGGGCTACCAGTACGAAGACACCACCATCTGCGGATTTGGCCACACCAACAAGGGCCACTGGAACCTGCTGCACGTGCCACTCATGCCGTTCAGCGGCACACGCGTCAACCCCGACGACTACGCCTCGCCGTTCTCACACAGCCGCGAGACGGCGCAGCCCGGCTACTATCAGGTGTGGCTTGAGCGCTACGCCATCAATGCCGAGCTTACCTCCACGCTGCGCTGCGCACTCCACCGCTACACCTTCGACAAGGGCAGCGGCCGCAAACTCATCGCCGACCTCACACGTTCAAACAACCGTGTGGCAGACTGGAGCATACAACGCGAGGGGCGTCGCGCCTTCTCTGGCTCGCAAAACGGTGAAGGAAAAATCTATTTCTGGGCAGAGAGCAGCGCCGACATCACGTCGATAGAAAACATACAGGGCAACCACCACACCGTGTCGCTCGTCAGTTTCGCCGACGACAGCGACGGCAGCCGCGTGGAACTGCGCATCGGGTTCTCGTTCGTCAGCGTAGAAGGAGCACGTCGCAACCTCGAGAGTGAGGTGGGCAAAGACGGAAGTTTCGACAAGGTGCGCGCCGCTGCCGACGCCACATGGGAGCAGGCACTCAGCGCCATACGCGTAGACGGCGGCACAGAGCGCCAGAAGGGTCTGTTCTACTCGTGTCTTTACCGTTCCATGTTGTGGCCCTCGCTGCGCAGCGACGTCAACGGCGACTACACCGACGTGCAGGGTAAGGTGTGCAACGGAGGCTTCAACTACTACACAAATCCCTCGTTTTGGGACGACTATCGCAACAAACTGCCACTCGTCGAGACACTGCGCCCCGACGTGGCGACAGACATCATAAAATCTATCATAGACAAAGGTGAGAAGCAGGGAGGCTACATGCCCACATTCTTCCACGGCGACCACGCCTCCACATTCATTGCAGGCAGCTGGAACCGTGGGCTGCGCGACTTCGACCTGAACCGCGCCTACAGGCTGTTGCTGAAGAACGCCACCGTGCCAGGACGCGGCGGACGACCCTATCTCGACGAATACCTGAAACAAGGATGGGTGGCAGAGAAAGACACCGACAACGTGCCATACTACGACGAGTACAAGGCGGCGGTAACAAAGACGCTCGAATACACCTACGACGACTACGCCACAGCTCTCGTGGCACGTGCCGTGGGCGACAAGAAGAGCTATGCCATGCTGATGAAACGCACGAAAAACTACCGCCATGTGTTCGACCCGTCGACCGGATTTTTCCGCGGACGCGTCAACGGAGGAGCCTTCGTGCGACAGTTCGACCCCTACTACCCCTACTTCGCATACCAGTTCCGCGAGGCTAACGCATGGCAGTCGCTGTTCTTTGCGCCCCACGACCCGCAAGGCATAGTGGCTCTCTACCCGTCGAAGAAAGCCGTGGAGCAGAAGCTCGACTCGCTGTTCTCGGAGCCGTGGCGCGGCTATGAGGTGGAAAACCTCACCGGATTTATCGGCAACTACTGCCACGGCAACCAGCCAGGACACTCGCAGCCATACATGTACTACTTCGTGGGACGACAGGACAAGGCACAGTGTGTGCTCGATTCCATCATGAACCACTACTACGACATGGGCGCCGACCACCTCGCACTGGCAGGCATGGACGACGCAGGAGAGATGTCGTCGTGGTTTGTCTACAACGCCATCGGACTGTACACCTTCTCCCCAGCCGATGCCGAATACATCGTGTCGGTGCCGCTGTTCCGCCGCGTAGACCTCTCTCTGCCCGACGGTCATAAGCTCACCATACGCCACGAGGGCGACGGACGCACCATAAAGTCTATCACCTGCGGCACAAAACGCGTGAAAGGATGGTTTGTAAAAGACGCCGAACTGAAACGCGCGAAAGAACTGATAGTGAAGACTGTGGAGTGAACGGAGACCGAAAGACGAGACCACACACCTGTATTATATCCTACAAAAAGCCCCTCTCCATCTCTCCCCACCGGGGAGAGGGCTAATTTGCCCTTATTAATTATAAGGAATATGTGACATATTTATAATCAATCTATTAGATATTTATAATCAATCTATTAGATATTTATAATCAATCTATTAGATATTTATAATCAATCTATTAGATATTTATAAATTATAGAGGTCTGCTAAGGATTCTCTTCACCAATAAAGGCGGGCTGAAAGCCAACCAGCTTTCAGCCCGCCCAAGTATAAGACAAGTCCTTTGTCTTATTTTTACATAAAGCGTATTGTTATTATTTTAGCTGCCACTCATCCACTTACCTCAAGCAAGCAAGCCCTCTCCCCAGCGGGGAGAGTTGGAGAGGGGCTTTTTTTTATCATCCCTACAGCTTACCACCATAGCACAGGTCACCAGCGTCGCCGAAGCCCGGAACGATGTATTTGTGCTCGTTCAGACCCGGATCGATAGCGGCACACCAGATGGTGGTGTCTTCGGGGAACGTCTTGCGTATGTGGTCGATGCCCTCGGGCGCAGCCATCACACACACCACATGCACCTTCTTAGGCGTGCCTTTGGTCAGCAACGCCTTGTAACCCATCTCCATAGAGCCGCCAGTGGCGAGCATCGGGTCTACGATGAGCAGCGTGGCGTCGTTGAGGTCGGGCGTAGCGAGATATTCGACATGTATGCTCACCTTCGTGTGTGCCTCGTCCTGGTATTCGCGGAAGGCGCTTACGAAGGCGTTGCCGGCATGGTCGAATATGTTAAGGAAACCCTGGTGGAACGGCAGACCAGCACGGAAGATGGTGCCAAGCACGAGCTTGTCGGTCGGCACATTGACGCGTGACGTGCCGAGAGGAGTCTGCACCTCGCGCTCTTCGTAGTCGAACGTCTTGCTCAACTCATAGGCTATAAGCTCGCCAACACGCATGATGTTGTTGCGGAAGAGCAGGCGATTCTTCTGATAGTCTTTGTCGCGCATCTCAGCCATGTACTTGTTGATGATGCTGTTAGTCTCTGCAAAGTTTACGATTTTCATGTCTACAATGTATGGTTTTTATTTATTTTCTATACGGTCGAAACTTATTTTAAACACAATCGGTGTTTATTTCAAAGCCATTCGAAGCTGGTTTCAAACCCAGTTTTTACTTATTAGTCGATGCAGGGGGCGCGCAGCAAAGACGCACAGACGACAGTCTGACGGCAGCACGAAACAGCTGTCGCGACACGTGTGCGTACACGGCGACACGGGGAGCAATCTCTCCGGACGCAAGGGCGCGTACATCTGTGCAAAGGTATAAAAACCTTATAAGTATTTGTAATGTGTGAATTGCAAATTTTGCAAGGCGCGCCGCTTTTTTAATTTCTTTAACCTAAAAAGATTTACTTAACCGCAAAATTGCACACAAACTATTTGCCATTCGCCGCTTTTTTCCTAACTTTGCGGCGGATTAAGAGATAACGACACTTTTTTAATTATTTGATATTGTATTCACTTCTAAATAATTTAATAAAAAAATGGCAAAGTTAGATTTGACAAAGTACGGCATCACTGGCGCAACAGTGATTGCACACAACCCTTCTTACGAGCAGTTGTTCGAAGAGGAAACAAAGGCTGGTCTCGAAGGTTTCGAGGTAGGTAAGCAGACTGAACTCGGTGCTGTCGACGTAATGACAGGTATCTATACCGGTCGTTCACCTAAGGACAAGTACATCGTAATGGATGAGAACTCTAAGGACACTGTATGGTGGACAACAGAGGAATATAAGAACGACAACCACCCCATGTCTGAAGAGGTATGGGCAACGGTTAAGGATATCGCCAAG
>JALEVZ010000044.1 GCA_022788105.1 Prevotella sp.
AACTACAACCGCGATATCGAGATATTCCCCGTACTCAACGCTCTGTTCGAAGGCATCTACGGTTCCAACCCCTACAAGTCGCCGACCGACATGGGAGTGAACATGGTTGGATTCTGCATCAGCGACGACGAAGCCTGCTGTGAGGCGTCGAAAAACGAAATCATAAGACGATACTACGACGCTACAAACAAACTTGCACGCGGAGCATGTAACGAAGCGGAAATCAGCAAGATACAGATGCTCTTCAACCAGGCAAAAATCACAACCGACTTCCGACGCACTACCACTGCTGCAAAGAACTTCAAGAAGGAGACTGGCCACACATCAGCAGCCATCGAGCTTGAAGACGGCACCATCATCACAGGCAAATCGGGCGAGCTGCTCGGCTGTAGTGCCGCACTTCTGCTCAACGTCATGAAGCATCTGGCAGGCATCGACCACAACCTGAAGCTCATACCGCAGTCCATGATAGAGCCTATACAGCACACCAAGATAAACTATCTTGGCGGACACAACCCGCGCCTCCACACCGACGAGGTGCTGGTAGCCCTCTCTGTGCTGTCGGTACACGACGAAAACTGTCGCCAAGCGCTTGAACAGCTGCCCAAACTGCGCGACACACAGGTTCACTGCACGGTGATGTTGAGCGATGTAGACCAAAAGATATTCAAGAAGCTCGGTGTAAACCTCACCTGCGAGCCGGTACTGAGGAAATGAGTACAGCGTCATACGCCTGTATGACCGCAAACAATACGCGACAAAACAATAATGTCCGCAACGCCAATATGTGCGTTGCGGACATTTTCGTTTCTATACCATCAGACACGTGTCTTACTCTTTTACCACGCCGACACCAGCCACACGGCTGACACTCAGCGCCCTCATGGCGTTGAACACGGCAAGCACCGTCACGCCGACGTCGGCAAACACCGCCATCCACATGTTACCCAAGCCAAAGGCGGCAAGCAAGAGCACTGCCACCTTTACGCCGATGGCAAACGCCACATTCTGTCGTGCGATGCCGATAGTGCGACGTGCGATGCCCACCGCCAAAGCTATTTTTGAGGGGCTGTCATCCATCAACACCACGTCGGCAGCCTCAAGGGCAGCATCGCTGCCCAGTCCTCCCATCGCTATACCTATGTCGGCACGTTTCAGCACAGGCGCATCGTTTATGCCGTCGCCAACGAAAGCAAGCGTCTTGCCACTCTCCTTCTCCACCAACAGGCGTTCCACATGTTCCACCTTGTCAGCAGGCAGCAGTCCAGCGCTGTAGTCGCCGATGCCTATATTGTGTGCCACATCGCTCACAACCTCCTGTCTGTCGCCACTAAGCATGACCATGCGGTTGACGCCAAGACGTCGGAGCGACGCCACTGCCGCGCCACTGTCTGTCTTTATGCGGTCGTTGACCACGATGTGACCAGCATATTTACCATCGACAGCCACATGTATGACAGTGCCCACGAGGTGACATTCGTGCCACGCCGCGCCTATATCTTTCATAAAGAGAGCATTGCCTACGCACACAGTGTGGTCGCCCACCTTTGCACGCACGCCACGTCCTGCCAACTCTTCGACATCTGTCACGCTACAGCCGTCGGTCGCTTCATTTGGGAAAGCGTCACGTAAGGCAGCGCCTATGGGGTGAGTGGAGAAATGCTCCACATGGGCAGCGAGATGCAACAGCTCGCGCTCGTCGAAGTCGTCGGGATGAACCGCCTCTACAGCAAACTCACCATAGGTGAGCGTACCTGTTTTGTCAAACACCACTGTGCCTAAATTTGCCAACGCATCCATATAGTTACTGCCCTTGACGAGTATGCCGTTACGCGACGCACCGCCAAGTCCGCCAAAGAAGGTGAGCGGCACACTGATGACGAGGGCACACGGACAAGACACCACTAAAAACACCAACGCGCGGTAGAGCCATGTAGAGAACGACGGAGCGAAGCCTCCTGCCGACAACAATGGTGGCACAAACGCTAACAGCAACGCCGACACCACCACGATGGGGGTATAGACCCTGGCAAACCGTTTGATGAACGTCTCGCTACGAGACTTGTGTGAATCGGCGTTTTCGACGAGTGCTATGATTTTAGACACGGTGCTTTCGCCGAAGCTCTTGACAGTGCGCACACGCACTACGCCGCTGAGATTGACACATCCCGAAATCACCATGTCGCCGACAGTCACGTCGCGCGGCACGCTCTCACCTGTCAAAGCGACGGTATTGAGCGAGCTGCTTCCGTTGACAACCTCGCCGTCGATAGGCACCTTCTCACCAGGTTTCACAACTATTATCTCTCCCACTCTCACGTCTTCGGGCGACACCTCCGTCACCACTCCGTCGCGCTCTACGTTTGCAACGTCTGGACGTATGCTCACAAGATGGGCTATGCTGTCGCGACTCTTGCCTTCAGCAAAGCCCTCAAACAGTTCGCCAACCTGGAAAAAGAGCATCACGAACACTGCCTCGGGGAACTCTGTTTCTGCACCAGGCAGGAATCCGATGCACAATGCACCTACCGTGGCGACAGACATAAGCAGGTGTTCGTTGAACATGTCACCACTGACAATGCCTTCCGCCGCCTCTTTCAGCGTACCGTGTCCTATGAGCAGATAAGGCACGAGGTAGACAAGCAGCAGCTGCCATGTAGCAAGCGCGCAACATTTTTCTACCATCACTGCCACGGCAAGCAATACCGCCGTTGCAATGACAAGCACTATCTGGTTACGAAGCGACCCTTCGCCGTGATGATGAAGATGGTGGTGGTGTCCGCCAGCCTCACCATGACTGTGTCCACAACAATGTCCGTGGACGTGACAACAGTTTGCCATAATCTTGTATTTTGTTTTTATTTCGTGTTCTGTTTTATTCGGATGCAAAGGTATGAAATATGTCTTGCAACCAAGTTGCATTCTTGCAGCAGACTAAAATACACAACTTCGCTGACAAGAAAAGACGTCTTGACACCCCACACAGGACGAAAAAGTCATGGGGGGGGGTAAAACAGACAAGAACATTGCTTTTTACTAATTTTTTCAGACAAAACCGCCTCTATTCTCACAAAAAAATGCTAACTTTGCGAAGTTATATTGTCTTGGAGACTGTATTTAAAGAGACAGACTTGTCATACATGCGGCTCTACACCTATAAAACACTTTTTTAAAAACCTATTTAAATAGT
>JALEVZ010000074.1 GCA_022788105.1 Prevotella sp.
GTTCTGCCAGATTGCCGCACAATATCTTGACGAGCTTTTCATAAGCGAAGAACATAGCCGACATGGCAACATTGAATTTCCATTGATTTATCCTAAAACAGCTTGACACTTATGCGTTATACCAAAGACATATTCGACATATTGAGCAGAGGTGGATTTATATCGCAAAACTCCGTCTCACAGCAAATCTCTAACCTTTATGATGCCATAGAAGATGACTTTCAGCAATACCAAGACTACTTCAGCGGAATTGGCTTTTTGCTTGAAGGAGGCAACGGATATTATTATTTCTCACGATCGGAGAACAAGGTGGAACTGGCGGACAAGGTACAGCGAATGGCAGAATGGATAGACAGGATTGACTTCCTCAAAACCTTTAACACTGCATTCGGGTCAGGATTCACATTCCGCAAATCGAATATCCTGGAGCAGTTCTCAAGCGACATAGAACTCAAGGAAAAGGCACGTCACCTTTATACCGACCTCAAAACCAACGATGAGAAAATGGACAAGCTGATAGGCGACCTACAACGTCAGGGATTCGTGGAACTGCAGGATGAACTTGACGGCACTTTCAAGGTGACAGCAGCCTTCCATTACATAGAAGAACTTATTGATTGTCTCACCATTATAGAAACCGATACCGAACAAGCATGAGAGCATTACGCAAGATAATATTTGTGAACAGCGCACACATAAGATACGCAGAGGTGCGACTGGACGGAAATGTGCACTTCATCGGCACACAAGGCGTGGGCAAGAGCACCCTGCTACGCGCCATCCTGTTTTTCTATAATGCCGACAAACTGCACCTTGGCATTCCCAAGGAGATGAAATCATACGACGAATTTTATCTGCCACATGCCAATTCATACATCGTGTATGAGGTGGAGCATGAACACGGACCGTTCTGCGTGCTAACGTTCCGTTCGTCAGGCCGTGCCTGTTACCGATTCATAGACGCTGCATACCGTAAGGAATGGCTCATAGACAACAATGGAGACGTTACGGCAGACAGCAAGGTGATACGCGAGCGTCTGGGAGGAGCGTCGATGAGCAAGATTATTGACCGCTACGAGCAATACCGCGACATTCTCTATGGCAACAGACAAGCCGTGGGCAAGGAGTTTGCACGTTTCCAACTGATGGAGTCGAACCGTTATCAGAACATCCCGCGAAGCATACAGAACGTTTTTCTCAACTCACGACTGGATGCCAATTTCATCAAGGACATCATCATCCGCTCTATGAGTGATGAGGAAGCCAACATCGATCTCGGATATTACCGTCGTCAGGTGGCAGACTTCGAACAGGAATATAAGGACATCTCATGTTGGTATAAGCTGAATCAGAAAGGCGAATCCATAGTACGCACACAAGCGGAAAACGTGGTGAAGACTTACCGCGAACTGCTATTCATGAAGCGGCAGATAACCGAACTGTGCGGCGAACTGAAATATGCTGTACGCACATCAAGAGAACGTCTGCCTTTGGTGGAGAAGAAGATAGACGAGCTTATGGAGGAACAAAACCGACTGAAAAGGCTGATAAGCGAAATACAGCAGAAATTCGATATGGAGAAGTCAAGTCTCAACCAAGAGCAGGGCGTGGTGAACGACCGCCTCAAACGTCTGAAGAAACGTAAGGAATATTATTCTGCCCAGAAGATAGAGGAGATACTGAAGAGATACGAGCAGGAACAGATTCTGCGCGTAAAACTCGATGGAGACAATGCCCGACTGGCGGAACTCACGGCGCACTTTAATGACATAACAGCTAAATATAAGGCTCTTTATCAAGGGGCGAAGAACGTTTTGGAGAATTATCGTCAGTCGCAGACCAACCGCATCATCTCTCTCGGAATGGAAAAGCAAGCAGCAGACGAACGTATGCTCGCCGAACATACCAAGCAACGAGAGGATATAGAGGTGGCTTTCGCCGATAAAATCACTCTCGCCACCAACTATATCGAACAACTTAAAGGCGAAAAGACGGAGCTGGAGAAAGAGATGCTGAAACTGAAATACTGGCAACCTTACAAGGAAGAGACTGACGCTCTCAGCAAAGAAACCAATGAACTGGCTTTACGTGAGAAAGAACTGAACGGACTGATTTCAGCCACGGAGGCTAAAATCAATCAGCTGCAGACCGAATACGAAAAGAACGAGGCTGAAATAATGGCGGACAGTAAAGCCAAGTTGGATGCAAAGCAGCACGAAATGGATGAAGTTGAGGGGAAGTTGACCGAGATAGACAGCTTGCTGGAAAGAACCAAGGGATCGCTCTATGAATGGCTGGAGGCGAACAAGCGCGATTGGGAACAGAACATAGGCAAGGTAATAAACGAAGAAAGCGTGCTCTATCAGACCGGATTGCATCCGCAGAAGGACGAGGGAACATCGCTGTTCGGCGTGAAACTGGACCTTATGGACCTGCCACTTGCTGTGCGCAAACCTGCCCAACTGAAAGCGGAACGAGCAGAACTGGATGCGGCGCTTCGCTCGTTGAAGGCTGAATATGTTGGCTTGACGGAACTACAGGAGAAACTGCAGGACGAACTGAAACGACGCTTTGCTCCCAAGATGAGAGAATTGCGCGAACAGAAATCATACCATGAGACCGAATTGCGCGTCATTCCACAGAAACGCAAGACCATACAGCTGAAGATGGAAGACTATGCGGCTAAGGCTCAACATGAAAAGGAGGAAAGGAACAATCTGTTGAATACACGCCTGCAGGATGTGCAGATACGCCGAACTGCTGCCGATATGGAACTTGCAAAGATACTGAACGATAAACAGAAACAGCTGACTTCTGAAGACAAGCGACACCAGAAAGCTAAGGAGGAAATAATCAAGCAGTACGAACAACGAGTGGCTGAAATACGTGCGGACATCATACTGCAAGAGCAGAAAACTGACAAGAAGCTGCAACTGCTGCAACAGCAAGAGCATGAAGAACTGCACGGACGTGGAGCTGACACACGTATGGTGGAGGAATGCAAGGCTTCGATAAAGACGACAGAAACCGAACTTAAATACATAGACGACCACAGACGTATAGTGTTCGACTATCAGCGTGACTGCGAAGAACTGTTCGACCATGAGGAAGAATTCAAAACAAGGAAGAAACTCATCACCGATCAGTTCCAGCAACTGAACGAGAAATACGATCTCCGCAAGCAGAAGCATAACGAAACGCTGAACTTACTGAGCAAAGAACTGAATGAACGCAGGGAGGAGAAGACCCGTATTGACAACGACCTGCATAAGGCTGAACGCTTCATACATGACGAAAACCTGTGTCCGCCAATGCTGGCAGAGGCACAAGAACGTCAGACACTGCGCACGCCAGGACTGGCAGTGGACGAACTGACGGGCATAATTGTGTCACGCCAAAAAAGCCAAGACAAGCTGAAAAGCGCAGTGAACGTGTTCAAGGGCAATTTTACCGCTAAGAATACTTTCAACTTCCGTATGGAGCTGGCTCTTGATGAAGACTATCTCGACTTCGCCAATAATCTGGAAGACTTCCTTGTCTACAACAAGATAGAAGAATTCCGACGCCGCACCAGCGAACGATATGTAGACATATTGGGACGTGTGTCCAAGGAGATGGGCGATCTGACGCGGCACGAATCGGATGTAGATAAGGTCATTCATGATATCAATAACGATTTCCGCGAACGCAATTTTGCTGGCGTCATAAAACTCATTGCCCTTCAACCCGTTCCTTCAGCAGACAAGATGGTGCTGCTGATGAAGCGTATAAAGGATTTTCACGACGACAACCAATACACCATGGGTGAGCTAAACCTATTCTCCTCAGCCAATCGCGACGACGTGAACCAGAAGGCTGTAGGACACCTGCTCGACCTGATGAAGTCGCTTGTTGACAATCCGCAACGACGATACCTTGCACTCTCTGACCTATTCCTGCTGCAGTTCCGCATCGTGGAGAACGACAACGACACGGGATGGGTGGACAAGCTGTCGCATGTGGGAAGCGAGGGAACGGACACATTGGTTAAGGCAATGATAAACATCATGCTGATAAATGTATTCAAAGGAAAGGTAAGCCGTAAGTTCGGCGACTTCCGCATACATTGCATGATGGACGAAATCGGCAAGCTGCACCCGCAGAACGTGAAAGGCATACTCGACTTTGCCAATGCCCGAAACATACTGCTCATCAACTCTTCGCCCACCACATACAACGTTTCGGACTATCGCTACACCTATCTGCTTAGCAAGGACAGCAAGTCGCAGACCGTGGTTCATCCTTTAATATCACAACAATAAAACACATCAGAAACAGCTGACTATATTCATATATGAAGATTACTTCATCTCTTATAGACAAGCTTATCAGACTTCGCTCAGGTGAGTCGCTTCCGTCCAGTGCCCTACGTGGTGAATGGGTGGAAGAACTCCTAAGCGACGGTGTGCTTATCAGCCGTTCACACGGAAGCAGAAGCTGCATAATTGCGGCTTCTCCAGATACATTGGAAAAAAGTCTGATGCATATCAACGAACGGTTAGGCCATCTCGACAAAATGAAAGAGACTCTTGACGCGGAAACAACAAGGTCAGAACAGGCGGCAGAAACGGGTAATTCCAAACTTGTGACAGCACGCTCATGCCCAGGTTTTCCAGTCAATTCATACGAACCAATCATATGCTGTCTGAACGGTAAGGAGCTGGTGGTCAATCCACAGGAAGGCACATTCCTATTCATTGCCGATTGGCATTCATTTGCCATACCTGCCGATGTGACCGTCGTCACCCTCGAGCACACGGAGACCGTCCGCCTTATACGGCGTCAGCAATCCTTGTTTGCCTCTGCATTGGCAGGCAAACGACTGCTGTTCGTGTCGCGCTATCCGCAGTCGTCCGACCTACGGACATGGTTGCAGACCATCCCTAACCAGTACGTCCACTTCGGCGATTTCGACCTCGCCGGCATCCATATCTTCCTTACAGAATTTCAAAAACACCTCGGCACACGTGCCTCTTTCCTCATTCCGCAAGACATAGAACAGCTCATAAAGCATGGTTCGGCAGAGAGATACAACGACCAATATCCAAAATTCTGCCACCTCACCTCCAATATCCCGCCACTACAGCAACTGATAGATATGCTCCACAAATATCACCGCTGCTACGACCAGGAAGGATATATAGAGAATAGTTTGACAGAACATCACATCACTTAAACATAAAAAAGCGTACAACCAAAATCATTAAGATTTAAGTTGTACGCCTTTTGTTATTAATTCGGATTAAGATTTACAAATTGGTCAAACTTACTTCACTTCCTCGAAATGCAAACCGTTATTAAACAAGCCATTTGCGTGAGCGTGCTGCAAATGTGCTGCAAATATGGAAATAAGCAACGATAAGCAAACACGCACTCAACTGCTGCAAAGGTAGTGCAAATGAAGAGAAAAACAAAAATAAATCACATTTATTTTTATTTCCGAGGTGCAGCCTACCTTATTAAAAGGTAGTGCTTTACCACAAAAACACATGATAAAACACCCCAAAAACTACAAATAAAATACCTCAAAAATTATAAATGGATTACAACAAAAAATTAAAATAAAACACATCAAAAACTTAAAATACGTTTGGTAATCAAATTAAAATGAGTACCTTTGCAGCATAAAACAAAATCGAATATGGCATATCTAAATAGAGTCTTTGACGTGCGACTTAAAGCGCATCTTAAAGCAATGGGAGCAGTACTCATTGAAGGACCAAAATGGTGTGGCAAGACCACCACTGCCAAGCAATTGGCCAATAGTGTTATTAGTTTACAAGATACTGACCATCGTGAAGAATATTTGGCTACAGCCATTACCAAGCCCTCATTCTTATTAGAAGGGGAAGTGCCTCGCTTGATAGATGAATGGCAAGATGCCCCAATGCTATGGGATGCAGTGCGCACAAAGGTTGATGAGCGTGGCTTGCCTGGTCAATTCATATTGACAGGGTCTAACGCTATTGACGACAGTAAAATCCATCATAGTGGAACAGGGCGTATTTCCCGGATGGAGATGCTGCCCATGAG
>JALEVZ010000011.1 GCA_022788105.1 Prevotella sp.
ACCCGTGCGCCGGTCGCCATCGACAATAGCAAGCTATCGTCATGCTGCCCCTCGACTTGCATGTGTTAAGCCTGTAGCTAGCGTTCATCCTGAGCCAGGATCAAACTCTCCACTGTAAAAATATCTTTTTTACCAACACCCATATATAATATAAGGTGAAAGTGAATTGTCTCTGTTCAAGATGAGTATCCTTTATTATGAAGCAAATTGACTGGTTTTCTTTTTACCCAAAAGCGATTGTCTTAAAGACTATCACTCTTGCTTCTTGTACTACTTCTCTGTTTTATGTAAATCTTTTTCAAAGAACTCTTTCTTTTGGTTGCTCTCTTGTTAAGGACTCACTATCGGCGTTAGCATCAAGTGTCGTTCGTTTGATTCAAACGCTCGCCATGACAAGACTGAAGCAAACTTCGTTTTTTGTTCATTTGGCTTATCGCGTTCGTTCTCGAAAGCGGATGCAAAGGTATAGCTTTTTAGAACACGAGCCAAATGTTTCAAGGGAAAAGTTTATAAAAAGAGTGTGTTTTTAACAGTTGTTTACATTTTAAAGAGACAAGATGAGGGCGTTACCTTTTATTATACGTGCGAAGCGGGCGGGCGTGTGGGCGCACACAAAAGACCACTCGAGGGGAGAGATAGGGGTAGATGGACTAGAAATACTAGATATTCTAGGGGATAATGAGGAGGAACATGGCGGGAGAGGACGGGGAAAAAGGGTTAAAGAGAAAAGAATGAGAAAAGAAGACCGAGAGGAGAATAACAAGGAAAGGGAGGAGAGAAAGGAGAATGGAGAATTGAGAAAGGAGAATGGAGAATTGAGAAAAAGGAGAATGGAGAGAGGAGAATGGAGAAAGGAGAAAGGAGAAAAGAGAAAGAGAAAGAGAAAGAGAAAGAAAAAGGAAAAATGAGTCTAACACATTCTGCAAAAGGGCATGACAAATAGTTAATAAAGAGATAAAACACGTGCTTGAGGTTAAAAATGTATAAAGTGATGCAACAAAGGGGGCAGGCTATTCGTCTTATAAGTAACTTTGTACCACGGACTAGTAGCAAATAAGCGATTTTGTGCCACAGACGAGTGAATAATAACTTTACACTTCTGAAAAGCGAACAAGTGACTTTGTAACACAAAAGAGCAAATAAGCAACTTAGTTCCACGGACAAACAAATTTGCGCCACAAATAAATAAGTAACTTTGAATTACAGACAAGCGAAATCCAACGACTATACATATAAGTAGACAAACAATTAAAGGGAACTGAAATATAATTAAGAGAACTGGAATATATTAAAGGAAAACTGAAATATAATTAAGGGAAACTGGAATATATTAAGGGAAACTGAAATATTAATAAAAAAACGATAAAGACTATGACGAAGAACGTATTATTACTATCAATGTGTGCAGGCATGCTGCTTTTCGCAAGCTGTGCCAGCAAGAAAGATTTGCAGAATTGTCAGCTCGAGAATAAGGAGTTGCAGAAGAACAACGAGAATGTTAAGGACCAGCTCTCTGACACCCGTCAACAGTTGGCAGCAGCCAACGCCCGCGTGACGTCACTCTCCGACCAGCTTGAGCAGCAGAAGAAAGACTACGCCGCTCTGCAGCAGTCTCTCGACAAAAGTCTCACCAACGCCGGCTCTAACAATATCAACATCTCTAAACTTGTTGACCAGATTAACGAGTCGAACCAGTACATCCGTCACCTTGTAGAGGTGAAGTCGAAGAGCGACTCTCTGAATATGGTGCTCACCAACAACCTCACCCGTTCGCTGAGCAAGGAAGAGATGAAAGAAGTTGACGTGCAGGTGCTTAAGGGCGTGGTTTACATCTCTTTGGCCGACAACATGCTCTATAAGAGCGGTAGCTACGAGATAAACGACCGTGCTGCCGAGACTCTTAGCAAGATTGCAAAGATAATCAAAGATTACAGCGACTACGAGGTGCTCATCGAGGGTAACACTGACAACGTGCCTGTAAACAGCAGCGCCGCATCGATGAAGAACATCCGTAACAACTGGGATCTCTCTGCTCTTCGCGCATCAAGCGTGGTGCAGGCTCTGCAGAACCAGTATGGCGTCGATCCGAAGCGTCTGACAGCTGGTGGTCGTGGCGAGTACAACCCCATCACCTCTAACGACACAGCTGTGGGCAAGCAGCGCAACCGCCGCACACAGATTATCATCACTCCGAAACTTGACCAGTTCATGGACCTCATCGATAAGGCTCCCGAAGACAGCAACAAGTAAGAGAGACAACGAATAAAAGCCGCTACTGCGACACAGCCCGACCACTGAATGCGATATAGCATGAGTGGTCGGGATTTTTTTTGAGGAGAGGAAGAGAGATGAAAAGAAAGAAAAGAGGGACTGGAGAGACTGGAGGGAATAGAGGGAATAGAAGGTCTAGAACAACTATAGGAACTATATATTTATAGGGAAACGAAACCACAGCCCACACGCCAGCAACAAAGCTGACACAACAACGCGACACAACTACGCAAGCAAAACACGACAGCTACGAAGCGACGCAACAACGCAAGCAAAACACGGCAGCTACAAAGCGACACAACAACGCAACCAAAACACGACAGCTACAAAGCAACGCAACGACGCGACTTAAACACACCTGCTACAAAGCGACACAACAACGCAGGCAAAACACGCCAGCCACAAAACGACGCAACAACGCAAGCAAAACACGGCAGCTACAAAGCGACACAACAACGCAGGCAAAACACGGCAGCCACAAAGCGACACAACAACGCAAGCAAAACACGGCAGCTACAAAGCGACACAACAACGCACCCCCAACATCTGCCTGCCACACAAAAGCGACCGCGCAGCGACATCAAGCAGAAGCGGCATGCGGCACATTTCGCATCGAAAAACTTGGCTGTTATACAAATAATTAATAACTTAGCGTCGAGAAAAAGATAAGCACACAATAAAGGCATATATGGAAACGAACAAGAAATTGCGCTTTGCCATCTTCGGCAACGAATACCAGCCCAACAAATCGACAGCCATACTCACCATACTGTCATATCTCTCGCGCCGCGGTGCAGAGATATACATAGACCGTCCGTTCTACGACTTCCTGCAACAGGAGCACCGCATAGAGGCGAGGATCAGCGGCGTGTTCGACGGCAACAACTTCGACGCCGACTACGTCATCTCCATGGGTGGCGACGGCACATTCCTGAAGGCTGCCACACGCGTAGGACCGAAGCAGACGCCCATCATCGGAGTGAACATGGGACGCCTCGGCTTCCTCGCCGACGTGTTGCCAAGCGAAGCTACCGACACCCTCGACGCCATCTACTCCGGCACCTACGAGACCGAGAGCCACAGCGCCATCATGGTAGAGACCGAAGGCGAACTCATCACCGGCTGCCCCTACGCCCTCAACGACATCGCCGTGTTGAAACGCGACAACGCATCGATGATATCTATAGACACCTGCATCAACGGCGAACACCTCATCACCTACCAGGCCGACGGCCTCATCGTGTCGACGCCCACCGGTTCGACTGCCTACTCCCTCTCCAACGGCGGTCCCATCATCGTGCCACAGACCAGCACACTCTGCCTCACACCCGTAGCGCCGCACAGCCTCAACATACGTCCCATCGTTCTCGGCGACGACAGCGTAGTGACCCTTACCGTAGAGTCACGCTCCCACAACTTCCTCATCGCCATCGACGGCCGCAGCGAAAAGCTCACCGAAGCCACCACACTGACCATCCGCAAGGCGCCATTCACCATAAACATCGTTAAGCGCAATGGCCGACGCTATTTCGCTTCGCTCCGCGAAAAAATGATGTGGGGAGTGGATGGAAGAAAATAAAGACGCATATCTTATATAATAAAGAGAAGATTAAAGGTTTAAAAAATATAAAGGAAACAGAGGGAATTATAAGATAAGGAGCACAGCAACATGAAACTGCGACAACTGTTCAACATACCGTCTACACACTACTCCACCGCTACACTGCTGCGGTGGCTGTGGCGTGCATGGCGCGGCAACTACATACAAGCCGTGCTCAACGCCACCATTGGCCTTGCCGACGTAGGCATCAGCCTGGCACAGGTATGGGCAGTGAAGCACGCCATCGACGTGGCGTCGGGCACCGTCAACGGCAACATCTACTACGCCGTGACACTCATGGGAGCACTCATACTCGCCGACTTCGGCATGAGCATCGCCACCGTATGGATAAGAAACATACTCGGCATACGCGCCCAAAACCGCATGCAGCAACAGTTGCTCGACCGCCTGCTGCGCTCAGAGTGGAGCGGACAGGAGAAGCGCCACTCTGGCGACGTACTCAACCGCCTCGAGACCGACGTCACGACAGTCGTGTCATTCCTCACCGAGACCATCCCCAACACCCTCTCCGTGCTGGCACTGTTCATTGGCGCCTTTTGCTACCTGTTCTCCATGGACCACACACTCGCGCTGCTCATCGTCGCCATCATACCCGTGTTCGTGGCGTTCAGCAAGATTTATGTAGGACGCATGCGCAACCTCACACGCCAGGTGCGCAACTCCGACAGCGAGGTGCAAAGCGTGTTGCAAGAGACCATACAACACCGCATGCTCATCAAAACCCTCGAGAGCGACGCCACCATGGTAGGACGTCTCGAAGCCACACAGGGTCGCCTGCGCCACAACGTGGTGAAGCGCACCATGTTCTCGCTGTTCTCCAACCTCATACTCAACTTCGGCTTCGCCCTCGGCTACCTCGTCGCCTTCCTATGGGCTGCCGTGCGCATGTCCGCCGGCACCCTGTCGTTTGGAGGTATGACCGCCTTCCTACAACTGGTAAACAAAATACAAAGTCCCGCGCGCAGCCTCACCAAACTCGTGCCCGCATTTGTGGGCGTGTTCACCGCCGCCGAGCGACTCATGGAACTGGAAGAAGACCCCATGGAAGAACAAGGCGACCCCATCTACATAGACGGTCCGTGCGGCATACGGCTCGACGGCGTGGGCTATGCCTACACCGACGATGGGCGCCACGTCATCGACAATCTGACCTTCGACTTCACCCCCGGCACCTGCACCGCCATACTCGGCGAGACAGGAGCAGGCAAGACCACCCTCATACGCCTTCTGCTCGCCCTGCTGCGCCCGCAACAGGGCCATGTCACCGTCTACAGCCAGCAGGACAGTCGCGAGATGTCACCACGCCTGCGCTGCAACTTCGTCTATGTGCCGCAAGGCAACACTATGATGAGCGGCACCATACGCGACAATCTGCGCCTCGGACGCCTCGACGCCACCGACGACGACATGTACGAAGCCCTCCACATGAGTTGCGCCGACTTTGTGAAAGACCTACCCCACGGCCTTGACACGCAGTGCAGCGAGCAAGGTGGTGGACTGAGCGAAGGTCAGGCACAACGCATCGCCATCGCCCGCGCCCTGCTGCGCGACCGTCAGGTCATGCTCTTCGACGAAGCCACCTCCGCCCTCGACCCCGCCACCGAGCGCCAGCTGCTCGCCAACATACTGTCCGACCACGACAAGACAGTGATATTCATCACCCACCGCACCGCCGTAGTAGACTACTGCGACCAGACACTGCGCCTCAACCGCACGACTACAAGCGAAGACGATACACACCCCGAAACAGAAAAACTGGGATGTAAGAAAGAGGCAAATATAGAACCAAACCGGCGACATGAACATCTGTGACGACATCACCAACTGGGGCGATGACTAACCATCGTCTCCGCCATCAGTTTATAAGACGTCACTGCCTATAAGAAACACCACCGCCTATAAGGCAATGTAAACACAGAAAAACGGGAGCCACGTTCACACGCGACTCCCGTTCTCGTTTGTTTATTAGTTCACAAAACTAATCATTCTTTTACCACTAATCGTTTTTTCTTTTCAAAGTCACAAAATCAATCATTGTTTTCATCAACTGTTTATTTCTTTTGTTTTCGTAAACAGATATTTAAGCTCTGTCGGGCGGTAGAGACGGGCAACAGCCCAAAACCGCCATCACCACTTCACGCTCACGGCGCGACCTTCAGGCGAGTTGTCGAAAGTCAGGAACAGAGTCTTTGTCTGCTTGTCCCACGACTTCTCAAACGTCACGGGCTGTCCTTTCTCGTCCTTCACGCTCACCGTCTTAGGCTTGGCGGGCAGGAGCACACGCATGGCGTTGGTGGTGTTTATCGGACTCTTAGACACAAACGCATACGACTTGGCGCTGCGCACCTCGTCATACTGGCGCGACGCCGCTGCCACCACCTGCGGCACAGCAGGATTTTCCACGCGGTCGAGGTTTACAAGAAACGCCTGTGTGCCAGGCGCTACCGTCTTCTCATGCAGCACAGGCAGCGTGTTGTCGTAGAGGTCGATGAAGTTGCCACGCAGCGTAAAGGGCTCCGAGCCTGTCACGTTCTCGTCAAGCACCGACACCAAGTCATAGTAGCCACGCTCAAGGAAGAACGAGTTCTTAAACTCCAACGTGCCTGCCTTAGCATCGTCTTCATAGGCTTTCTTCACCGTAGCGACAAGTTTGGCGTCGCCGCCCTCTGCCATCACAAACTCCTTCGGGTTCTGACGTATGACATATATGCGGCCCTTGCCATATACATAACTGCCCTCTGCCGCTTTCAGCGGCATGCCCATCTGCTGGAACAGATGTTCAGAGGGTGCGTCATAGCTGTTGTCGCCTTCTGTCCACCACTCCTTTATCTTCTGGTAGGGGTCATCGTCGCGGCTGCTATATACCAGCACACCACCCTGCTTCACCCACTCGGCTATGTGTTTGTGAGCCTTTGGGTCGAGCGGTTTAAGGTTTGAATAGCTCATCAGCAGCACACGCGTGTCCTTCCACGTGTCAGCATAGCCCACATTCTCCAGGTGTACGATGCTCACTGGCACGCCACGCTTCACAAACGGCAGCGCCTCACCATAGAAGTTAGAGAGCTGCGGATCGTCGTAGCCCTCTACAGGCTTGGGCGAACGTTGAAACATCAGCGAGTTTGCCATCAGCACGCTCACGCCGTGCGAGCCACTCACCTTGTTGTCCGACTTCGGCACATTGTTAAGCGCATTTATCATCACCTGCATCTGAGTGGCATAGAAACGCGGTATGTGCGCTTTCTCCTCGCTGTTGGCTGCGACACGGTACAATCCTTCATATATGCGGTCTGGCCACGGCATCACCTCAAAGTTGTCGTTGCGCGGGTAGAGCAGCTCGGCTGTAAACGTTGCCTGGTAGTTCTGCTTATAGTCCGCCCAGTCGCGTGGCCAGTCCTCAATAGGGTCGGTAAGGAAGAACACCTTACGATGCGTCGGCTCCGTCATAGACTCCACGCAGCCATACTCCAGAAACGCCGTCTCAAACACGCGTTCCTTAGCCTTGCCGTTGAAGTAGTTGGGTTCGCGCGATGTGCCTGTCCACACCTGTGCTATGTAGCCATCCACGCAGTCGAGCGACGCCAGCGACGCCTCTGGACTCACAATCTGCCACTGTGAGTAGTTGAGCAGCGAGTGGGTCGGCACGTAGCAGCGCACGTCCATGCCCTTGCTGCGTCCGTACTCCTTAGCGTATGTGAACGCCTCGTTCAACGCTCGGTAGTAGAGATGATATTTCAACTTGTTGGACAGATAGGTGTTTTCTGCCGACAGGTGTTGCGGGCGCCAGTCAAAGCCGTAGAAGTCTTTCCACTCGCGTTTGAACGCCTCGCTATAGCCGCTTCGTGCCCAGTATTCGGGTTCTTCGAGGAATATGGCGTCTACACCAGCGTCTACCACACGTTTGATGTGTCGCTCCTTAAAATATTTCAGATAGTTCATGGTCGGCACGATGTATGGCACCATGTGTCCGTGCCATATCGTGTCACCCTTCATTGTCTTCTGTCCCTCGTCAAGATGCCAGCGTCCGTCCCACTTTCCCGTGAAGTAGTCTTGGTATTCGCCCCATGCTATGCCTGTCATGAAGTGGGTCTTGTAGCCACGCTTGCGCCATGAGTCCAGGCGCTGCTCAAAGGTCATGTTCCGTCTGTCATTGGCGCCATACACCATCACCACGTCTGAGCGTATGTCCGTCGTTGGCTTCCACGGTCCGCTGGTCTGAAATGTAGTCTTCTCCTGCGCCTGTGCCAACAGCGGCAGCACAAGCAGTGAGACGATAAAAGCTTTTTTCTGGTTCATAGCAATTTGATTTTTCTAAAGTTTCACAAGTTCTTGTCTACTCGTCAACTTGTCAACTATAAGCATGCGAAACTCATAATAATAGTTTATTCAAGTAAGGTCTTTAAAAGATTTGGCTTCCTCCCGTAGGAGGAGAAAGCCAAATCAGTTGTCAAGTCGGGTCGTTACGGAACGTTCACCACGAGCGGTTCAGTGTAGTTGTAACGGCTCACACCATTGGTCTTGCAGTCGATGCGCGCGCCGACACGAACATAATACTTTTGTCCGGTGCCGTTAGCCTTGTTCACATCATCGGTAGTGATGGTTATGTCGCTACCCACCGCAGCCTTAGCAGCGTCGCCCTTCACAAATGTAGAGATGCGGCTGTCGTAGTTGTTGTTGCCGACATAGGTGCTTGAGTTGTTGGCAAAGAGCACCACGTCGGTGCAGTCCTGCTGGTATTTGGCATTGGATGTGCCGCGCTCGATATGCACGGTGACACTAATCTTGTTGTCTCTTACCACAGGCTCGCCTACGACTTTAAGGCGCAGGAACGGCTCCACCTTGAACTCATAGTAGCTCTTACCCTTGATTTTGTAGTCTTTCAGGCGCTCGTCCTTTGTGTAGGCGCCAGTGGCGTCGGTCTCTGTCAGAGGCACAAACGGTCCGTAGGGCAACACTGTGTATGTGGCAGCAAACACCTTTGTGTTGTTGAAGGTGCCGTCCTGCTTTGCAGTGAACTTCCAGGGAGTGGGGTTCTCCTTGTAACTTGTCTCGTACATGTACAGCTGTATGCCGTTGTCGCCTATTTCTGTCTGCACACCTTCACCGGTAGTCTTGTCAACAAACTTTCCGGTGAATGTCTCTGAGGGCTCTGAGTAGTCGTCGAGTTCGCAAGAAGTCAGACACAGAAGGCCCATGAACATATAAATAAGTTTTCTCATAACGATTCAATAAAAGTGAAATATTAATAACCTGGGTTCTGGATAATCAAGTTGTTGCTTGAAGAGATGGCGTTAGACGGAATCTCCTGGTAGTACCAACGAGTGTCGAACGTGTAGACGCGGTTGCCTTCGTCGTAGCGCGCATCGAAGAACCACTTGTCTGCATGGTCAGCATAGAAGGGCATGAGCACGCGCCAACGACGGTTGTTCTGCTCCTTGTCTATCACGCGCCAACGCTTGAGGTCCCACCATGTCTTGTTCTCGAAGGCCAGCTCCTTGCGGCGCTCCTTACGTACAGTCTGTATGAAGGTGTCGGCATTAGCCTTCTCTGCAGCGGTGAGCAGATTGGCGCCAGCACGCTCGCGAATGTCGTTGATGCACTGGTAGGCGTCAGACAACTTGGAAGCGTCGCCCAGCGAAGCAAGCTCGGCAGCAGCCTCAGCCCGCACGAGCAGCACCTCTGCGTAGCGCAGTTCTATCCACGGGTCGTCGTCGTGGTTTTCAAGACGATTCTCGTCGGTGAGTGTCTCGCTAATGTACTTGCGTATTGTGAAACCAGAGAGGGCACAGTCACCCGACCCTGTGAAGTAACCACTGCGGCCAGCGGGGTTCATGACGGTGCCGTTGTGGAGGGTGTAAGGCGTCTGTGTGTCGTTAGACGAGTAGACAATCTTAGGCTCCACCTCGGGAATGTTCTGATAAGCGCGTGTCTCGCCGGCAGTGGTGAGGCGACGTATCTTGCCTGTCGCAGCATCGGCAGCAGTGTAGATGCCACGCCATATCTCGATATTCTCGCCGTTCATCAGGTCGTTGGGGAACACCACCGTAGCACGAAGGCGAGGCTCTGCGTTGGCGAAGAGGTCCATCGGGTCGTTGTAGAGCTTGTAGGTGTCGTCGGCGTTGAGCACGGCGATGTGGCCGTCAGCGTCTTTGGGCAGGCCGTCAAACATCTCCACAAAGTCGAGTGTAGGACAAGTCTCGGCAGAATAGCCGTTGCCACCACGCAGCTGGTGAGGCACGTTATAGGCGTTGTAGCCGTGTACGCTCTCTGGGTACAGATATTCACGGGCAAGCATCACCTCGCTGTTGGTCACGTCGGTGAAGATGTGGAAGAAGTTCTTATACTGAGCGTTGGCGTCGTCGGCCTTCCACTCACCCTTATAGAGAGAGTAGTGTCCCTCCACCATCTTGGCAGCGTCGTAAGCCTGCTGGAAGAAGCCTTTTGCCAGTGAAGCGTCCATACCACACACACGCTTGTTGGTGTTCTGGTCGATGTAGCTCACCTCGTTGTACTTGGCAATGCTTCCTGCGTGTACCATGGCACGTGCCTTCAGACCAGCAGCGCTGTACTTGTTGAGTCGTCCGCGCTGCTGCGACTTCTCAGGCAGCAGGTTTATGGCGTCGTCGAAGTCTTTTGCTATCTGGTTCCAGCACTCCTCCTCCGAATTACGCGGCTGGTTTATCTCGTCGTTCTTCTTGCCGACAGGGTCGATAACATCGAGCACGAGTGGCACACCGCCGAAGCGCTTCACCATCTGGTAGTATGTGAACGCGCGTATGGCAAGCATCTCGCCCTTCCATTTATCAACCTGTCCCTCCTTGAAGTTGCCAGCATACTTGTCTGCTTTGGCAATGAAGTAGTTGAGTTCGCGAATCAGCTTGTACTGGTCGCTGAACGTGTTTATGTTGTTTGCCGATGTGCTCTCAGTAGCAGCACCACCCCACTCGCGGCAGAGCGCCTCACCTGTAAGGCCGGCAGGCACACGAAGCACCCAGAAGTGGTCGTACAGATAGTTGGGGCTGTAGCGGAAGTCCTCCATCGGGAACTCGCCGTACACACGTGCCAGGTAACTCGACACGCCACCTTCAGAACCAAGTATCTGCTCGTCATTAACGACATTCAATGGCGGGACGTCCAGGTCTGTGCAGGCTGAAAGGCCAAACATTGCGACAAGACCTAAAACTAACTTATTTATCTTTTTCATATTGGAATCCTTCCTAATTTAGAATTTAACATTAACACCGAAGTTGAATGACTTGTTAAGAGGATAAGAACATCCCCAGTTGTCGCTGGTGTGCTCAGGGTCGATGTACTTCATGTTGCAGAATGTCAGCAGGTTGTAGCCGTTGACATAGAAGCGAACGCTCTGCAGACCGATAAACTTCATCACACTCTTGGGCAGCGTGTAGCCGAGTTCGATGCTCTTCAGACGCATGTAGTTGGTGTTGAAGATGCGGAACAGCGAGCTACCGTCGGCAACAGTGCCAGAGTAAGCGTATTCGCCCTTTATCCACTCTGTGTTGGTGTTATAAGGATTGGCGTGTGAGTCTGCCGGACGCCAGCGGTCGAGGAAGTAGTCAAGCGTGCCAGAGTTGTCGTCGCCCCAGCAGGGTTCGGCAAGAATCTCGACGTAGCTGATAGACTTCTTCAGCGCGCCCTGGAACAGAGCGTTGAAGTCGAAGCCTCTCCACTGTGCGGCAAGCGTGATGCCGAAGTTCATCTTAGGAACGCCGTTGTAGGCTATAGGATGGCGGTCGAGGTCGCTCTTCACACCGTCGCCGTTCCAGTCTTCGTAGATATAGTCGCCAGGAAGCGTGCCACGGTTGGCGTAGATGGGCGAGTTGGCGATAGCCTCGTATGAGTTGAAGCGTCCACCCTTGCCGTAGCCCCACCATATATCGGAGTAGCGGTCCTCTTTGCTGTTGAGCCACTCGTCATAAGAGTTGCCGTAAGCGCCGTGCTCCTGATGGCGGTACTTTGTACGTGTGAACGACAGGTTTGCGCCCACCTGATATTTGAAGTCTTTGATGGCGTTGCGGTGACGAAGCTCTATCTCAAAGCCCATGGTCTTGTCGCTGTTGATGTTTTCCTGCGGGAGGCTTGCACCAACTATTACGGGCAGACTTGTGGCACGGGTTGCGAGCAGACCGTCGCGCATACGGTTGAAGTAGTCGAACGTGAATCCGAGCATGCCGTTCCAGAACTCGAGGTCTACACCGATGTCAAGAGTTTTGGCGGTGTACCATGTTATCTGTTCGTTGGCAATGCCCTTGTTCTTGCTTGCGTTGACATAAGCGCCGTCAAACACATAACCACCAGGCAGACGATTTCTGTCACCTCCAGCAGGATAGCTATAGCCAGAGATGTACTGGTATGCGGCAGCGGTGTCGTCGCCGAGCTTACCGTAAGACGCTCTCACCTTGAAGTTGTTGATGAAGCTAAGGCTTGAGTTTTTCCAGAACTTCTCCTCAGACACACGCCATCCTGCCGATACAGCGGGGAAGAATCCCCAGCGGTTGTCTGCTGCAAACATCGAAGAACCGTCGTAACGGAAGCTGAACTCAAACAGATACTTAGACAAATAGTCGTAGTTGACACGTCCGATGTAAGAGAGGTTTGTGAAGTGGTAGACGTCGTTCTGACCACTGTTCATGCTGCCCTGCTGGTCCTTAGAGTCGCCTGCGAACAGATATTCGATAGGCATAGACAGGTTGCGCTGTGCATAGAAGTTGTCGCCCTTGCGGTCGCGGCCCTCAATGAGGAACAGGGCGCCTACGTTGTGGGCATTGTTGAAGAGGTGCTTGTATTCGAGAGACACCTGATAAAGCAGTGCCTCGTTGAAGTAAGCCTGGCGGCGTATACGGTTCGGGCCGTTGTGTGACGTACCGTTATAGGTATCGCTTGCCTCATCGTAAGTGTAAGTATAGAACTGGTTCCAATATGTCTTGTTGTTGTTTTCCTTGTAGTCGTAGCTGAACATGCCCTTCAGACTCAGTCCCTCAAGCCATGGAATGTCCCATGTTGCCGACGCAGAGTTCTGCATCCACTTCGTCTTATACTGGCGAGTGCCCACATAGTCGGCATGTGACTGTGCGTAAGGGTTGTCGTCGACGCGTGTGTCGTAGAGATATTCGGGATTGTTGTTGGCATAGATGGGGAAGTACGACGGTGAGCGCTGCATACAACGTATAATCCAGTGCGTGTCGTAGTTGCTCTTGTTGTTGGTCTCCATGATGCCCGACATGTTTGCCTCCACGGTGAGATTCTTAAACGGTTTGGCTGTCACGTTGGCTCTCATGTTCCACTTGTCGTAGTTGACGTCGCCACTACGGATAAACGACTGCTGGTACTGGTATCCGAGCGAAGCGTAGAAGTGCACCTTTTCGGTACCGCCACTAAGGTTTAAGTTGTGGCTTGTCTGTGGCACACCGCTCTTCATTATCTCGTTGTACCAGTCAGTAGACTGCTTCGTGCCGTTGCGATAAGCCTCTATCTCTTCGTCAGAGAAGCGCAGACTGCCGCCGTTCACGTTGTGCATCTTCTTCTCGTTGAGTATGGTCATGGCGTCGGCAGCGAGTGCAGACTTAGGCGAACCTGATGGGAACTGCAGACCGAAGTTGCCGTTGTACTCCATGTCGAGTTCGCCAGCCTTACCGCGCTTGGTAGTGATGAGCACCACGCCGTTGGCGGCACGCACACCGTAGATGGCGGCAGACGCGTCTTTCAACACAGAAATGCTCTCAATGTCTTGCGAGTCGATGCGGCTCATGTTGTCGCGTGGCACACCGTCTACGATGACGAGCGGACTGCCCATACCACGTATGTCGAAGCTGTTGTTGAACTCGCCAGGCTCGGCAGTGTTCTGCACGACGCGCACACCGGCAATCTTACCGGTAAGCATGTTCTCGACGTTCTCATTCTTTGTGGTGACAATCTCTTCGTTCTTGACAGCCGAGATGGCGCCGGTGAGGTTCACTTTCTTCACAGTGCCGTAGCCTACTACCACCACTTCGCTGAGCTGCTTGTTGTCTTCAGCAATGTTGATGTGCATATTGCTGCCTGCCTTCACCTCCGTCTGCTGGTAGCCGATATACGACACCACGATGGTGCTGCCTGCAGGGGCGTTGAATGTGAAGTTGCCGTCGATGTCGGTGACACCGCCTTTGGATGTGCCTTTCACCATGACGCTGGCGCCCACGATAGGCTCGCCAGTCTTGGCGTCGAGCACCTGTCCGTTGACTTTGTTGTCACCAGCCTGTGCTTTATGCGCACCTTTCTTGGCAACCACGATGTGGCGTCCTGAGATGCTGTACGATAGTGAGTTGTTGTGTTTGAGCATTGCGTCCATAACAGACGCAACAGTCTGATTTGTGTTACTGAAGTTTACGTAGCTATTGGGGTTGAGTGTGTTGCCCTCATAGTCTACAGAAAGGTTTGTCTGCTTCTTTATAGCAGCTATCAACGCCTTCACGGTGGTCTTGCCCTTTTGGACTGTCACCGTCTGGTTCTGTCCGTAAGCTGCTGTTGCAAAGGCTGTGAAGGCAACAAACAGCATGAACCTTGATTTATTAAGAATCGTTCTCTTAATTCCCAATAATTTTTCTCTCATAACATTTGTGTTAGGTTAATATTGGTATAAGTAATAGTGATGTGTTTAACAATTCGTGTCTCTCCTTATCTGGAGCGCTTAGGGTTTATCGTTATTTTCTTTGCGGAGCCTCCTTTCTTTTCTTAAAGATTAATACTTTATGTCCTGTTAGTTCAAACTTTATATCGTCGTTTTCGAGCATCGACAGCACCTTGAGCACGTCGTCGAGACACTCTGTAGAGTCGAAGTTTATGGTGTAAGCCCTGTTGAGGTCTACACCCTCTTCCACATCAAACTTCACGCCGTAGCGGTGGCCTATGGTTGTCATTATGTAGCGCAGCGGCTTATGGTCGAAGTCGAGGTCGTTGAAGTTCCACACACGACCGGTCGACGCCATAGTCACCTTGCCAAACAGTCTGTCTTCCTTATTATATACCGCCTGCTCGTTGGGTTTGAGTATGACCTTACGCTGTCCGTCGCTCACCATCACGCTGCCCTCTTCGAGCGTTGTGGTGATGGTATGTTCGTCGCGGTAGGCACGCACGGAGAAATGAGTGCCAAGCACACGCACGTCAATGTTGTCGGCATTGACGATGAACGGGTGGCGCTCGTCATGGGTCACCTCAAAGCGCACCTCACCTTCCACATACACATTGCGGTCGTTCCACAGCCCGAAACGCTCGGGGTAGATTATGCGGCTGCCGCCATTGAGCTGCACTTTGGTGTTGTCGGACAGATAGATGGTGCGCGACGAGCCGTCGGACACGGCACACTCCAGCATGTTGGCTTGTGAGGCGTAGTAGGCAGAAGAGCCCACCCATGCCGCCACGGCGGTGACGATGGGCAGCAACACCGCTGCAGCATAACGCAGCACACGTCTGAGGGTGATGCGTCGCTGTTTTGCCTCCTCCACGCTGTCGATACTGTCAGAAAGCTCTTTCCACGCCGCCTCCACCTTGTCTTCAGACCGGGCAAAGTCGTCCTCCTGCCACATCTGCTTCAGTGCGGCATCCTTCTCTTCGCGGTTGACATCCAGTGTTAGCCACAACCGCACGAGATTTTGGTCCTTCGGCGAGAGTTCGCCATTAAAGTAACGCTTGAAAATAGCGTATGCTTCGGTTAGTTTCATAGGCTTTCCTGTATTAAAGAGTAAGAACTAAGCCGTAGCACCCAACCAGTTTGCATTTTTTAACAATAAAAGTTTCGCAAGCCGATGGCTTGCTTCAGTTAAATCAACAATAAAAGCACAGCATACTCTATTTTCCTTAGAGATTTTAGTGCCAACGAGAGATGACGCTCTACGGTGCGTGGGCTGATGTTGAGCTGCTGGCTAATTTGTGCCGTGGACAGCCCTTCCATGCGGCTCATCTCAAACACGCGCTTGCGTTGTGGCGGCATCTTGTCCATCTCGCTGCGCACCACGGCGTAGAGTTCGTCCATAAGCACGTCGCGCTCCGTGGTGTTCTCACTCATGTTTGTGAAGTCTTTTTTTTCGCAGGGCCGTTTCTTCATTTCGGCTTTCAGCTGTGCCACGGCAGCATTGCGCGTACAGATGTACATATAGTCGTCGAAGGAGGTGATGTCGCCGAGGCGCTCCTTGTTCACCCACAGGTTGAGGAACAGGTCTTGAGCTATGTTCTCGACAATGTAGTCGTCCTTTACGATAGAGCTCAGCATGCCACATACCTTCGGATAATATTCGCGGAACATCATCTCAAAGGCCTCCTTGCTTCCCGAAGCAATGGCTTGTAAGAAAAAAGACTGCTTTATTTGCATTAATCGTAAATAGAATTTAAATGGCTGCAAAATTATAAAAAAATATTATTAACAATCAACTCTTTATATTTTTATTTCACCGAAGTTTCGCAAGTTTTCCGCTCGGCCTTGCCGCTTGCATAAGCAAGAGCTATCAGCATGCCAAAGGCATGTCTCCGATTGACACACATCGCGTATCGTTTGTAGCAACACGCAAAGACAAGGATTTTTCAGACATATTGTCATATTTTCACCACTTTTTATAACTTTGCACCATTAAAACCGTATTTTCATTAAATTCACATACCTCTTCAACAGATGAAACAAGACAAAGACATCATCTACGGGCCAAAC
>JALEVZ010000081.1 GCA_022788105.1 Prevotella sp.
TTATTTGTTCACCTGGAACTTTGTGCAACCGCTTTCAAAGAAGGCGTTTATCTGCTGCGCGGCAGCAATGCCTGCATTAGAATTTGCCTCTGCAGTCTGCGCACCCATCTTCTTAGGTGTTGAGAAGTAGCGTCCTTCAAACTTGGCGAACTCCGCGTCAGCATCGGGTTTGATGTCTGTGATGTAACGCAAGTCGGTACGCTCGGCAAGAAGTTTGAGCAGTTCAGGCTCGTTTATCACCTCCTTACGCGCCGTGTTGATGACGATACCGCCCTTCTCCAGTTTGTTTACGAGAGCATAGTTGATGCTCTCCTTAGTCTCGGGAGTGGCGGGAATGTGCAGCGACACGATGTCACAGTTCTCAAAAAGAGCATCCTGCGAGTCAACAGCATGTACTCCAGCCTCTTCAATGGCAGTCTTCGGACAGAACGCGTCGTATGCATACACCTCCATGCCGAAGCCTTTTGCTATACGAGCCACGTTGCGGCCTACGTTGCCAAAGGCGAGTATGCCCAGACGTTTGCCCTTCAGCTCCGTGCCAGCCTTGCCATTATAGAAATTGCGAACGGTGAAGACGAGCAGACCGAACACCAGCTCTGCCACAGCGTTGGAGTTCTGACCAGGAGTGTTTTCCACCACCACGCCTTTCTCCTTAGCATAAGCTGTGTCGATGCTATCGTAGCCAGCACCAGCTCTTACAACAATCTTGAGGTTGTGAGCAGCGTCGAGCACCTCTGGCGTGACCTTGTCTGAGCGCACAATCATGGCGTCAGCATCAGCCACCGCAGCCTTCAACGCTTCGACGTCAGCATATTTTTCAAGCAGCACCAGCTCGTGGCCAGCACCTTCTATCTCCTTCTTTATGCCCTCTACAGCGGCAGCAGCAAAGGGCTTCTCAGTTGCGACTAATACTTTCATGGTCTTAAAAGTTTTAAACATGATTAATGCTGTGCCTCAAACTCCTTCATGCAGTCGACGAGAGCCTGTACACCTTCCATTGTCTGTGCGTTGTAGCAACTTGCACGGAAGCCACCTACAGAGCGGTGTCCCTTTATACCGACCATGCCCTTTGACGTTGCAAACTCCATGAACGGCTTCTCAAGTTCAGCATATTCGTCGTTCATCACGAAGCAGATGTTCATCAATGAGCGGTCCTCCTCCTTGACAGTGCCACGGAAAAGCTTGTTACGGTCAATCTCGCCATAGAGCAGTTCTGCACGCTCGTGAGCTTTCTTGTCCATAGCCTCTACTCCACCGTTAGCCTTCAACCAACGCAGAGTCTCAAGCGCAGAGTAGATAGGGACTACTGGCGGTGTGTTGAACATAGAGCCTTTCTCCACATGTGTGCGGTAGTCGAGCATGGTAGGAATCTGACGGGGAGCCTTGCCGAGTGCATCGTTCTTAACGATAATCAGTGTGACACCTGCCATTGCAAGGTTTTTCTGTGCACCAGCATAGATGCAGTCATACTTAGCTACATCTACCGGACGGCTGAAGATGTCTGACGACATGTCTGCAATCAGGCGGACAGGTGCATCCAAATCTTTGCGAATCTCTGTTCCGTATATTGTATTGTTGGTCGTTATGTGCAGATAATCAGCGTCGGCAGGACAAGTCCAGTCCTTAGGAATGAACGTGTAGTTGGCGTCGGCAGACGATGCCACCTCTACCACCTCGCCAAACAGTTTAGCTTCCTTCATAGCCTTCTTCGCCCATGTTCCGGTGTTCAGATAGGCAGCTTTGTTTATAAGGAAGTTGTAGGGAATCATGCAAAACTCCAATGATGCGCCTCCACCAAGAAACAATACAGAATAGCCCTCAGGTATATTGAGAATCTCTTTGATAAGAGCTTCTGCCTCATCAACGACAGGCTGGAAATCTTTGGATCGGTGACTTATCTCTGCAAGAGAAAGTCCTGTACCATTGAAATCTAAGATCTGTTTCGCAGTATTCTCTATAACTTCGCGGGGAAGAATAGACGGACCTGCATTGAAATTGTACTTTTTCATCTGTATGTGTTTTTGGTTGTTACTATTATGTTATTGGTAATGCGGTGTTGGTAACACCTATAGTCGGTTTAAATTACCGTTTTGCGAAATTACACTTTTTATCCGAAACGAGCAAATTAATTCGCATTTTTCTACTGATTAGAGTCATTTGGCTACATTTTGCCACTGTTTTTTCTAATGAGCGGCTTTATGTCACAGCGTAAAACGGCCTATCTAATAAGTTCAAACACAGTTTTCAAGCCCTTTATCTTCTCGTTGGCAACGGTCTTCAAGAGCTTAGCGGCGACGCCAGACTTTACCGCCACGTAAGCATAACGGTCTTTGACATCAATCTTTCCGACCTCGTCTTTCTGCAGACCGCCCTTCTTACACAAGAAGCCCACAATGTCGCCACGGCTTATCTTGTCCTTTTTTCCTTTACCTATATATATAGTCACCATACGCGGACACCCCGGTGCTGGCAGCTCGTCGGGCACAGTTATCTCGCGCGACTCACCAACATAGTCGGGCAACGACTCGTTAGGCCCCAAGATGAAGAGCGATGTGCCAGCAGCATTCCATCTCGCGGTGCGACCCGTACGATGGATATATGCCTCCTGAGTCTCAGGAAGATGGTAGTGAACGACGTTCGCAATGTTGTCAATGTCGAGTCCACGAGAAGCAAGGTCTGTACAAACCATGACGTTTGCAGAGCCGTTAGAAAACTTGTACAGTGCCGCCTCACGCTGCTTTTGGTCAAAACCGCCGTGGAAAGCACTTACCACTATGCCACGCGAAGAGAGGAAAGAAGCGATGCGCTCCACACTCTCGCGGTGGTTGGCAAACACTATCGTGCTCTCGTCAGCTGTCGTACACAAATAAGAATACAGCGTCTCAAGCTTGTCGTTGACGGGGCTACGAAGCATAAGCAGGTCTATTCGACGGCTCACAGCGTCGCAGTCTTCGAGGAAGTTGACAATCCGTGCGTCAGACATGCGTACATATTGTGGTATGCTCTCAGCGTTGGTCGCCGACAGCAGCACATGGCGCGACGCGAACTTCAGCCTTGCAAGCGCACGCGACATCTCGTCGGAGAAGCCCATATCGAGACACTTGTCAAACTCGTCAATGACTATCGTGCGTACGCCATAAGGTGAAATGTTGCCTTTGTCGAGATGGTCGACAAGACGGCCAGGAGTTGAGAAGACGATATGCGGCATAACATTACGCATCTCGCGGTGCTCATCCATCGCCATGCGACCGCCATAACAGGCGTAGCCACGCACGCCGCAGCCCATCGACTGCAATGTGTTGCACGACTGCAAAGCCAACTCTCTGCCTGGCACTACTACCACAGCCTGCACGTTATCGCTCTCGACATCGATGCCTTCTGTCAGCGGCAGCATGTATGCCAGCGTCTTGCCTGTTCCTGTTGGCGACAACACGACAATGTCTTGGTCTTTCTTTCCAAAGGCCTCCAGAGTTGCCTTTTGCATGTCACTCAGCTCGGTCACCCCGAGCTTACGCAGCACTTCACTTCTATTCATTATTCTTTGTGTTTTCTGTTTTTACTTCGTTTCATTGGGGGACACTTTCCGTCCCCGTTCTGATTTACCCCTTATGTCTACTGTTTGAGAATCTTTTCTATCTCCTCAAACTCCTTACCCATATTCAGGTTCAGATATATGGTGTAAAGAGGGAATCCCCATCTGTCACGCGCAGAGGGCGACAACTCGCGATAGCGCTGTAGATATGGGAGCGCACTTTTATATAGAGAGCGGAGGCGGGCACGGTTGTTGCGCGCCACCGCAGCATCACTTTCAAGTTTAACTGCCTGATTGTAATAAGCCAATCCGGCATTAAGATAAGCGTCAGCCAGCGTGTCATTGCGGGCAATAAGTCCGTCACACACCTTTATACAGCTGTCATACTCGTTCTTTTCGAGCAATATAGAGCTCTTCGCAAGCAAGAACACCATGTTCGTGCTGTCGGCGCGCAGCGCGCCTTTGCAAAGAGAGTCCGACTTTGCCACGTCCTGTTTCACTCTGAAATAATAGTCGAACAGGCGCGGGAAATAATACATCGACAACGGGAAGCGCTCAAATCCAGCCTCCATTGCGTGTATATAGTTGTCAGTATCTTTCATCGACAGATAGGTCTCCGCCAGATACTGGAGCTTGTTATTCATGTTGGCAGTGTCGCTCAATGCCAAGTCTTTGAACTTCAGCGTCTTCTTAACGTCTTTGAGTTTATATCCGCTGTACAAAGCCAAATAGGCTGCGTCGCTCAGGTGAGTGTCTGACTCAGCGAGCTTATGCAACGAGAATAGCGGGTGGTCGATGCACCCTATGTACGTATCGAAAAAGTCGTAGGCCTTTGCATAGTCCTTCTTCTGTAGGAAGAACTGACCTCCTGTATAAATATTTTTGCGGTAAGGCAAAAGAAATTCGGCGTGTTTCTTGCGGTCTTTAGGCACCGCTCCCGCCTTCTTACACAGCGTTATGTCTACGGAGTCGTATGCTTCATATATTTGAAACATCTTACGGGCATTGATAAAGAGCTGCGCCGTGTCGTACTTGTTCTTCAGATAGAGCTGCTCATTACCCGCTTCATATTGTTTTCTGACAGCATCAAAAAGCACAACCCATATCTTTTCATTGCGCAAGTTTGAAGAGTCGTTGAGCAACTTTCTCATCATCTCCTCGGCTTTAGGCAGAGTTTTGTTTGCCTTCACCATGTCACGAGCTGCTGAGATTTCCTTTTTTTGTGCACTAACGAGTAACGGGAGGCACAACAAGAACAATATGAAGATATGTTTTCTTTGCATTACAGTATGATTGTTATGAGAATAGAAAGACATCTCCCCATACCCTTACGCGGCATGGGGAGACGTTATAATTAATTACTCTACATGCGACACACGACGCATGCTGTTGCTATAAAACCGGATTGAAGTATAAACGCAGCCGTCATATCGTATCGCATTGAATGTCATACGGTTATACAGTCGATTACTGACCAGAGAGCTTGCTCATCTCCTGAGTACGGCTGTCGTTCTCTCCGTAGAGAGTGTAGTAGCACTGATAGAGAGGATAGCTCCAGTTTGACTCCCTACGGTCGGGGTCGAGGTCGCGTGCCTTCTCCAGGTAAACTACAGAGTCTTCGAGCAACTTCTTCTGAGCCTCGTTATCTGACACTCCAGCAGCCTTTGAGTTGATGCAGAAGCCGATGTATGTGCAGATGATGCTCTTCTTGGGATCAATCTCGTGTGCCTTCTTGAAGTCAGCGATAGCCTCATCCCACTTAGCAGCGTTCATCTCTGCCTGAGCCTTGAGGGCATAGGCAGCATAGCACTTCGGATCTTCAGCAATCTTGTCGGCGATGAGCTTAGCCTGCTCTGCCTCCATGCCGAGGTTGCCATACATTGAAGCGAGGTTGCTGAAAATAGACTCGCGCTTGTCCTTTGCATAGAGAGCCTCAAACTGCTTTACACACTTTACAGAATCGTCGTGGTTCTTCAGAGACTGCTGCATGAGGTACATCTTGAGGTCGAGAGCGTCGTTGTATGTCTCTGCATCTTCCAGCGCAACGTCGCAATACTTGTTTGCGAGCTCGATGTTCTTGTTCTGGAAAGCGAGCACAGAAGCCACTCTTGCTACCTGTCCTACATACTGGTCAGGAAACTTCTCCTTGTCGCGGTCAGCGAAGAGCGCGTTAGAAGAGCTCTCTACATATACGCCGTAATAGAGTGCAGCCTCGTCCATCTTGTTGGCGTTGGCAGCATCCTGTCCTGCGTTGATAAGGTTGAGACGCAGATTCCAGAGTTTCTCCTGGTTTGCCTTGTGGAACTTAGGACTTATCTTGCCCTTTGCGTTGGGCATGTTGTCGTACTTGTCACACTCCATAGCGTCCTGCACGGCAGTACAGATAGCCTTGTTGAAACCTACAGTGTCGTAAGGCTCCACCTTGTCCTGCTTGAGCTGTACAGCCAGCGCGTTCTTGCTAATGATTTCCTGCTCCTTGTTGATTTTCTCTACTGAGAGCTGTACCAATTTGTTGTAAGCCTTTGCCTTGTCCGCATTGTCCAAAGAAGAAAGGCTACTCTTAATCATGGTCTCAGCCTCTGAATAGGTTTTTGCTTTCAGGATAGCTTTGATGTCCTGAGCTGAAGCCGATGTGGCAACTACTGCCATCATGGCCATAAACATAAGTTTCTTCATAAAATTATAATTTAAGTAAAATGTCTTACACTTTTTTTCATGACAGCACCGATGTGCTTTTGACCACACATCAGCGCCGTTAGGGTTTACTTTTCCTCACCGAAGAAGTCGCTGTCTGCGAAAAGATTGCCACTTGAAGCAGAGTCTTTTGCATCGGTGTTGTCAGCCGGCTCGTCAGCCACAACGTCTACCTGTGCCTCGCTGTTGACTTCTTCGCCGCCCGCTTCGTTGCCGTTGTCTGCCACTATAGCGTTCTGCTTCTCGTTAAAGCTGTTTTTGCTTTCCTCTTCTACAGAAGCCTCAAGTTCCGAACTCATAACCTTACAAACACTTGCGATGACATCGTTTTTCTTTGCAAGATTTATCAGACGCACACCCTGAGTAGCTCGACCCATCACGCGACAGTCGGCTACCGACAGGCGGATGGCGATGCCACTGCGGTTGATAATCATGAGGTCGTTGTCGTCGGTAACATTCTTGATGGCCACCAGACGGCCTGTCTTCTCCGTGATGCTGAGCGTCTTAACGCCCTTGCCACCACGTGCTGTCTTGCGATAGTCTTCAACCTGTGAGCGCTTGCCGTAGCCTTCTTCCGAAACCACCATAACAGTCTCTGCAGATGCGTCGTTGACAACAATCATGCCTATCACAGCATCGTCGCCCTCGTCGAGCTTCATGCCACGCACACCAGTAGACACACGTCCCATGCAGCGCACGTCGCTCTCGTTGAATCGTACAGCCCTACCGTTGCGGTTAGCGAGGATAAGCTCGTTCTTGCCGTTGGTCAGACGAACGTCTACCACCTCGTCGCCCTCGACAATGTTGATGGCTATCACACCGTTGGCACGCGGACGAGAGTAAGCCTCCAGCGAAGTCTTCTTCACAGTACCGTTCTTTGTGGCGAACACTACGTAGTGAGACTTCACAAATTCCTCGTCGTCAAGACCTCTCAGACGGAGCAGTGCGTTCACAGAGTCGTCGCTCTCGATGTTGAGCATGTTCTGTATAGCACGTCCCTTGAAGTTCTTGTCACCCTCCGGAATCTCATAACACTTGAGCCAGTAGCAGCGGCCCTTCTTTGTGAAGAACAGCATGGTCTGGTGCATGGTAGCGGGATAGATATACTCGGTGAAGTCCTGCTCACGTGTGCGGGCACCCTTTGAGCCTACGCCGCCTCTCGCCTGCTCACGGAACTCGCTGAGAGGCGTGCGCTTGATGTAGCCGAGATGGCTGACAGTGATGACAACGGGGTCGTTGGGATAGAAGTCCTCGGCATTGAACTCATGCTCGTAAGGTTTGATTTTCGTGCGACGCTCGTCGCCATATTTCTCCTTCACCTCAATAAGGTCTTCCTTCATAACCTGCTTGCACAGTTCGGGGTCGTCGAGGATAGCCTGCAAATGAGCGATAAGTTTCTCAAGTTCCTCATACTCATTGCGCAGCTGGTCCATACGCAGACCTGTGAGCTGAGCCAGACGCATATCTACAATGGCTTTTGACTGCACCTCGTCGAGGTTGAAGCGCTGCTCCAAATTGCGCTGTGCGTCGACAGGAGTCTTGCTTGCGCGGATGATGTGTACCACCTCGTCGATATTGTCGCAAGCAATAATCAGACCTTCAATGATGTGCGCACGGTCTTGTGCTTTCTTAAGGTCGAACTGCGTGCGACGGATAGTAACGTCGTGACGGTGCTCCACGAAGTAGCGGATGCACTCTTTGAGAGAGAGCAGACGCGGACGGCCCTTCACCAGCGCGATGCAGTTTACAGAGAACGAACTCTGCATTGCCGTCATCTTGTAAAGCTTGTTCAGAATGACGTTGGCGTTGGCGTCGCGCTTAACGTCTACAACGATGCGCATGCCCTGACGTCCAGACTCGTCGTTCACGTTTGAGATGCCGTCGAGTCGTCCCTCCTTCACGAGGTCGGCGATGTTCTCTACGAGCTGTGCCTTGTTCACGCCGTAAGGTATCTCTGTGACAACAATCTTGTCATGGGTGTCGCCGCTTTCAATCTCAGACTTTGCGCGCAGCACGATGCGTCCGCGACCAGTCTCGTAAGCGTCTTTAACTCCCTGAAGTCCATAGATATAGGCGCCTGTCGGGAAGTCGGGAGCCTTTATGTACTGCATCAGCCCCTCGGTGTCGATATCGTTGTTGTCGATATATGCGCAACATCCGTCAATCACCTCCGAGAGGTTGTGTGTCGGAATGTTTGTCGCCATGCCGACAGCGATGCCGTTGCCACCATTGACAAGCAGGTTGGGCACACGTGTAGGCATGACCGACGGCTCAAGGAGAGTGTCGTCGAAGTTGGGCACCATGTCAACAGTGTCCTTATCCAAGTCGTCCATAATGTGCTCGCCCATCTTTGACAAGCGGCACTCGGTGTATCGCATGGCTGCCGGAGAGTCTCCGTCAACCGATCCGAAGTTTCCATGACCGTCTACGAGCATGTAACGCATGTTCCAATCCTGGCCCATACGCACGAGTGCTCCATATACTGAGCTGTCGCCATGGGGATGATATTTACCCAGCACCTCACCAACGACACGCGCACATTTCTTGTACGGGTTGGTGCTTGTGTTACCGATGCCGAGCATACCGTAAAGAATGCGACGGTGTACGGGCTTGAAGCCGTCACGCACGTCGGGCAAAGCACGGGCAACTATTACTGACATACTGTAATCGATGTACGAGGTTTTCATCTCATCCTCGATGTTGACCTTCATTATCCGGTCCAAATCAAACGTCTGATTTTCGTCCATTAAATATCAATATAATTTACTTTTACTTCTTGTATAGCTGTCACTCCATCCGTCACATAGGCTTAACAACACCGACTTTTCAAACAAAAATCGCGTCAGAGGCCATTTATTTTGCGTTTAAACGGACGCAGCATGTTTTTAATGTGTAAAATTAATCATTTTTATTCACACACGCAAACAAATCGCCGCTTTGTGTGTGTTATTTTTAGTTAAGGTCTGTCAGACAAGACGGCAAAAACCGAAAGTAAGCAAAAAGGCGGTTTCGATTGACACATTGTCACAATTTCGCCATCAAAACTTACGCCAATTCTTAACATCCATTAAAAGCACCATAACCTTCCCAAAGGGCCGTAGTGACGACGTCAAATGGGCGTAGTGACGACGCCACTACGCCCATTTGACAAGCCCAACAAGGCACTATCATTTTGTCAAACGGGTCAGTTCGCAAAACCAAGTGGTGCGTGACGATTTGAGAACTCGCAAAATCGCGACACCGATAAAACAAAAAGAGAGACTTACGTAAGTAAATCTCTCTTTTATAAGTGGTACCACCAGGAATCGAACCGGGGACACAAGGATTTTCAGTCCTTTGCTCTACCAACTGAGCTATGGCACCGACTTTATTGTGTGTGCAAAGTTACGAAAATAATTTCAAACCACAAAATTCTCCCCGAAAATTATCATTTGTTAAGTATTTTCACCCCTCTTTGCGCACTACAAGCATGGAAAATACATCATTTCTGTCACAATAATACCACCACACGCGCGTTTATTCTACTATAACAACAACCATAAAGACGAGGAAAAACAAAGAGAACACAACTATGGAAATAAGACCTGTCGCCCACTTCCGCTCCCCACTAAAGACAAAATTTGGCATTCCGAAGCAGAGCGGACTCGCCCACTCGCTGAAGGGTAGCATCGTGTTTGAACCCGAATGGCGGACACCCGACGCGATAAGAGGCATCGACGGCTTCAGCTATCTGTGGCTGATATGGGGCTTTTCGGCAAACAAGCACGAGGCAGCAGGCACGACCGTGCGCCCACCTGTGCTCGGCGGCAACATACGCATGGGTATATGGGCGACCCGTTCGCCGTTCCGTCCCAACAACCTCGGACTCTCGTCAGTGAAGATTGAACACATAGACTGGTCTGACAACGACGGTCCCGTCATACATGTCAGCGGCGCCGACCTCATGGACGGTACTCCGATATACGACGTCAAGCCATACGTGCCCTACGCAGACGCCCACCCCGACGCCCGCAGCGGATTTACTGGTGCGGACAAGATAAAAAGACTGGAGGTGTCGATACCAGTAGAGGTAAGGAGCGACATGGGGGAAGAACAATGTGAGGCGCTGACAGAGGTGCTGTCGTTCGACCCCAGACCACAATATCATAAGGACGGAAGCCGCATCTACGGCATGGAGTTTGAAGACCGAGACATTCGCTTCAAGATAGACGGCGGCACCGTGGAAGTGGTCTCTGCGGCAAAGATTTCGAAGAGATAGAACAAAAAAAGTGTGACGCACGACATGCGCCACACTTTTCATATATACTCAGTATTGTTACTTCAGCATTTCAACAAGTTCGTCTGCTGAAACCAGACTCTGCTCGCCTGTTTCCATATTCTTGAGCGTGAACTTGTTTTCCGCCATCTCATTGTCGCCAGCAAGTGCCACGAACGGGATGGCTTTGGCATTGGCATAGCCCATCTGCTTCTTCATCTTAGCCTTGTCGGGGAACATCTCTGTGCTTATTCCCGCAGCACGACAAGCACGTACCACTGGCATACAATATGCCGTTTCACGTTCGCCGAAGTTGATGAACAGCAGGCGTGTGCCATTGACTGCCTCCTTAGGATAGAGGTCCAGTCCGTTGAGCACGTCGTAGATGCGGTCTGCACCGAATGAGATGCCCACACCGCTCAATCCTGGCATGCCGAAGATGCCTGTGAGGTTGTCGTAACGTCCGCCACCCGTTATGCTGCCAATGGCGTAGTCAAGAGCCTTGACCTCGAAGATGGCACCTGTGTAGTAGTTGAGTCCGCGAGCCAAAGTGAGGTCGAGCTGTATCTCGTTGTTGAGTGTGCCGTTGAGCATATCGAGTATGTAGCGTGTCTCTTCCACACCTTTCATGCCCAGCTCAGACGTAGCGAGCACCTCACTTATGACCTGTAGTTTCTCCTCATTGGTACCGCTCAGCGCGATGATGGGCTGAAGTTTCTCGATAGCCTCGTCGCTGATGCCGTCGGCTTTCAGCTCTTCGTTCACCTTGTCAAGACCTATCTTGTCGAGCTTGTCTATGGCGACAGTGATGTCTACAATCTTGTCGGGCTCGCCGATGACCTCTGCTATGCCTGAGAGTATTTTGCGGTTGTTTATCTTTATCTGCACACGCACACCGAAGCGGGTAAACACGGTGTCGACAATCTGCATAAGCTCCACCTCATTGAGCAGCGAATCACTACCCACTACGTCGGCATCGCACTGATAAAACTCGCGATAGCGTCCCTTCTGCGGGCGGTCTGCACGCCACACGGGCTGTATCTGATAGCGCTTGAACGGCATCTGCAGCTCCTCTCTGTGCATCACCACATAACGGGCGAAGGGCACGGTGAGGTCGTAGCGCAGTCCTTTCTCACAGATTTTAGACGACAGACGCAGCGAGTTGCGCTCGTTGAGTTCCTCGTCAGTGAGCTTGCTCATATAGTCGCCGGAGTTGAGCACACGGAAAAGCAGCTTGTCGCCCTCTTCACCATACTTGCCCATCAGCGTCTGCAGCGACTCCATGGCAGGTGTCTCTATCTGCTGAAATCCGTACAAGGCATACACTTCCTTTATCGTGTCGAATATATAATTGCGCTTAGCCATCTCCACTGGCGAGAAGTCGCGCGTCCCCTTTGGGATACTTGGCTTGTTCATTTCTTGGAAAAAGTTTTGTTATTACTGAAATTTCGCAAGCCACGGTTCACATCAATAATGAACGACGTAGCTTGCGAAAGGACAAGTTCACACTGTGACAGACGCCCCACGGCAATGGCCGAAGCTGCCTGTCGGCAGTGCAGTTACGTTATTTTTTACTTTCTTACGATGGTCTGTGCACGGTCCGGACCGATAGAGATAATCTTGATGGGAGTCTCAAGCTCTGCCTCCAGGAACTCCACATAGTCGTTGAACTCCTTCGGGAACTGGTCTTCGCTTGTAAACTGTGTCATGTCGGTCTTCCATCCGGGTATTTCCTTGTAGACAGGTTCGATGCCCTCGTTTATGTCGTAGGGGAAATAGTCTATCTCTCTTCCGTTCTGACGATAGGCAACGCAAGCCTTTATATTGTCAAAGCCATCGAGCACGTCGCTCTTCATCATGATGAGCTGTGTGACACCGTTTACCATGATGGCGTATTTGAGTGCCACGAGGTCTATCCATCCGCAGCGACGCTCACGACCTGTAACGGCACCGTATTCGTGGCCGAGGCGACGAAGCTCTGCGCCGGTCTCGTCGAAGAGTTCTGTGGGGAAGGGTCCTGCGCCAACACGGGTGCAGTAAGCCTTCATGATGCCATAGACATTGCCAATCTTGTTGGGGCCGATGCCAAGACCTGTGCATGCGCCGGCACACACGGTGTTGGAAGAGGTGACGAAGGGATAGCTTCCGAAGTCGACATCGAGCATTGTGCCCTGTGCTCCCTCGCAAAGTATGCTCTTACCAGAGCGCAACAGGTTGTTTATCTCGTGTTCGCTGTCTACGATAGAGAACTGACGCATGTACTCGATGCCCTCCATCCAACGCTTCTCGTCTTCCGTTATATCGAAATCATTGAAGTTAAGTGCCTTCAACATCTCGAGGTGGCGAGCCTTGTGGGCAGCGTATTTCTCTTCGAAATTCTCGAATATGTCGCCGACACGCAGACCGTTACGCGACACCTTGTCGGTGTATGTAGGACCGATGCCCTTGCCTGTCGTACCAACCTTGCTCTTGCCTTTTGCTGCCTCAAGGGCACGGTCGAGCACGCGATGGGTAGGCATGATGAGGTGTGCCTTCTTTGAAATGTGAAGCCGTGACTTCAAGTCGTGGCCGCTCTTCTCAAGGTCTTTGGCTTCTGCCATAAACAAATCTGGAGCCAATACCACTCCGTTGCCGATAATGTTTACCTTGCCTCCCTGGAAAATGCCTGAGGGGATGCTACGTAACACATACTTCTGACCTTCGAACTCAAGGGTGTGACCTGCATTGGGACCTCCCTGGAAGCGGGCGATCACGTCATAGCCGGGCGTAAGTACGTCTACTACCTTGCCCTTTCCTTCATCGCCCCACTGCAATCCCAGCAAGACGTCTACTTTACCTGTGCTCATTTATATTTTAATGTTAAGGCATGGAAAGAATTGTCCACGCGTTCAATTTAATTAAATAATTCCTAAAAACCGCCATATGCCATCTGCATGGATGAGATACAGCTTTTTCTCTTGAACACGACAAAGTTACGACTTTTTATCAATACTTCGCGTGTCATTTGTTCAAAAAATGTCTATTTCATGTTTTTTAAGCTCTGAGACGAGCAATTCCGTACATGACAGATTGCGCTCGGCATAGCGCACCACGCAATTGAGTGCGGCATGTTTCATGGTCATGTCGCTGCCGTCGAACGCCTCTATCGCCCTTTGTGCGAGCATGGCGACGGCAGGTTTGCCAGACAACGACACGCCTTTCGTTGCGAGACGCGACACGAGGTGGAACGCGCATAGCTGCGACGGAGCAGCTTCGTCGGCAAGCAACCGCTCCACAAGACGGTCTGCAAAGGGAAGCTGGGAGAGCAGATAGAACGCCATCATCTCTGACATCTCTGGGTTGCGGCACTCTCCTACCCATGTCATCACGGTCTCTTCGTCACAGCAGTCTGCCGGCATGAGCATCATGGCGAGCAGTTTACACTCGCGCACATCGCTCTGCCACAGCAGCTCCGCCACCTCGCGGCTGGGCTCATACGCTGCCGCCATCTCGCGGATTCGGGTGACGGGTATGCCCCATATTATCTTGTAGTCAAGACCTTTCTCGCGCATAGAGCTGGCTGCCACTCCGTTCATAAACAGTCGGAACGAGCGTTTTATGCTCTTGACGACCTCTGCTGCTGGGTCGAGACTGGTACTGTTATCTGATTCGTTGAACTCTTTCATCGGTTGTTTATAATCTCTGTTCGTTGAAGTTATCACTCTGTGAGACGTCTGTCACCAACGTCTATTGCAGGAATCCGTACTCTGACGAGTAGCGTAACATCTGGTGTTCGTAGCTCTCGGTGTAGTCTATCAAGACATCGCAGACCTGTCCGTCGGCATCGTAAGACAACGACAGACGAGGGTTGAGGAATCCTTTATATGGCGCAATGTCGAGTTTCTCGTAGCGTTCGTGTACCTCTTCAAGCAGCTGGCGGTCCACTTTCACGGCGTAACGCTCCACAAGCGCCTTCGCAGCAGCATAGTCGCCCTCGCTCTTGATGCGCTGCACTTCGGCTAACAGCTTGGCAAAGAGTTGGCGAAGGGTGACATAGTCGTTTACCACGACATACGTCTTGCCGTCACGCGACACCATCAGCACCGCTCCATCAGAGTGTTCAAGCACCCAGTGTGCGATGAGAGCACGGTTGCGCATGTGTGCTTCCTCTATGTTGTTGCCTGGTGTTATGCGTCGCAACTGTGTCATCAGGCCATTCAACATGTACGTATAATAATGGGCTTTGTACGCGTCTTTGTCGTTGAGCAGACCGAGTTCAAGCATCTTCTCGTCTGCCATGTAGTAGAGGCCAAACAGGTCTGCACGCGCCTCCTCGATGGTGTTGCCATACGACTTCAGCGCGTCGGGCAGCACACCAGGCAGCAGTTTTCCGCTTCCATGGCCCAAACACTCGTGCAGGTCGGTGTGCAGGTCGTCGCAGATGTCGCCATGTGCTTTTATCAGCGCCAGCGTGTCGGCGTCTGCAACGAACTCTTCGAGGAAGCCGTTGTTCTCTGCCGCACGGTTGTAAGCCTCTGTCAGGTTGCCGATAGTAATGCTTTTTGAACCATGTTCGGCACGAATCCAGTCGGCATTAGGCAGGTTTATGCCTATGGCTGTAGACGGGTATTCGTCTCCTCCAAGCATCGCGGCACACACGACATTTGCCGTTACGCCTTTCACATTCTCCTTTTTAAAGCGCTCATCCACTGGCGAATGGTCTTCAAACCACTGTGCGTTGCCGCAAATCTTGGCGGTGCGGTCGTTTGCTTCCCAATCTTTGTATGTGACAATGCCTTCCCATGAGGCCTTCAAACCCAATGGGTCGCCATAGACTTCGATAAATCCGTTTATGAAATCGATGTCGCCCTCAGTCTCCGACAACCACTCAATAGAGTAGTCATCAAATGTCTTCAGGTCGCCAGTGCGGTAGTATTGGATGAGCAGGTCTATCACCTGCTTCTGTCGTTCGTTTTCGGCGTAAGCCTTAGCCTTATCAAGCCACGTTATGACATGGCTTATCGCCGCGCCGTACATGCCGCCTTCATGCCACACCTGCTCTGCGATGTTGCCGTCAGCGTCTTTTACAAGCTTGGAGTTCAAGCCGTAAGATGGCGGGCAAGCGTCATTATTGTCGGTCATATTACCATAAAACGCCTCCACCTCTTGCTGCGAAACGCCCTCGTAGTAGTTGCAGGCGGAGCTGGCGACAATGTCTTTTCCGTCGGTCTTGTCAACACGTTTTGGTAACACCTCGGGGTCGAAGATGACGGGACAGAGTTCGTCACACAACGTCTCGAGCGCTTCGCTGCCATCCAGATTCAGCCTTGTCACAAGCTGTTGAGACATCTCTGCGACGGTCTTTCTTAAGAACTGCTCACTGAATCCAGGCTCAAACTTCTCACATCCGTAGTGGTGGTAGATGCCGTTTGAAAACCAGATGCGCTTCAGATAGACCGTCATAGCACGGAAATCGGCATCGTCGCGGTTGCCATTGTACAGCACATAGACAGCCTCGAGCAGACGACGTATTCGCAAATTGTACTTTCCGAACTGGTCGGTTGTTATGTCACGACCGCACAGTGTTGCCTTTGCAAGGCAATAAATATACATTTTCTTGTTCAAAGACATCTGCTCAAATCCCTTCATGCGATAGCGCAGAATCTGGATGTCGGCAAACTTCTCATCACAATAGTTGAATGTCTGTTGCATAATTACATTATCACGTGTTTGCGGCTCAGTCCACGTCTGCGCAGGAGAAGCCACGCAACAAGATTGAGCCGCATAATACTTAAAACGAAGTAGATGCCTTACTCTTCAAGCAAAGCACAATATAGGCACGAGCGTTTTACTTATATATTGAAATCAAGGCGTCCGCTCTGCTGTCGCCCAGCTCCTTCGCCTTGTTCAGAGCTTGTAGTCCTTCCTCTTTCTTCTTCATCTGAATAAGAGCAAGACCTTTTATAATATAAGAGTCTGTATTTTCCGGAGCGATGTTCAAACACAGGTCGGCTGCCTTTACAGCGTCTTCAAAGCGGTTTACTCTAAGCTGCAATGAAGCCAGCTCCGCAAGGTAAATAGGCTGAGACGGGTTGATGATGGCAGCATGAGCGATGTCGTTAAGCGCCTGCTGATATTGCTTCAGCTTCATCTCGCACTGGTAACGAGTGTAGTAGAACACGTCACTCGCACGGCCAACCATAAGCGAATCGTAAAGGAGGTAGTCCTTCAGAGCCTTACGATATTCGCCCATCTCGTCGTAAAGATGTCCGCGTGAGAGCACATAAGGAGCAGCAAGACTTGTCAAAGGCTGCTGGCATGCGGCAACGGCACTGTCAAGAAGCACGATGATGTCTTGTGCTGGAGCCTTCAACTGCGTCTTACACTGCGCGGCTTCATAGAACAACTCGCCATTGCGCAGCTTGGTTTTGGTAAGTTCCATGAACATATCGTAAGCCTCAGCATAGTTCTGCTGCGAGAACACAATCTGTGCTTCGCGATGCTTGTATGCTGGCTGCGGGTCTATAGAATAAGCCTTACGTGCCTCCTCAAGAGCATTGTCGAAAGTCCATTTGGTGAATGTGCTGTCTGGCTGGAACACCAGTTTCTGGTACATCAGGCGCGACCACTCTGAATGAGCGGCAGCCTTGTCCTGCACGTTCTTCTCTGCATCGCGCATCTCCGACATCGCACCGTCATAGTCATGGGCGTTAATCTTAACCTGAGCTAAAGCCGTATAGCCGTCAAGTTCTGTCGGAAACAGGCGCTTGAAGTCCTCTACATACTGCACATAGCGCAGCGAGTCAGACTGTTCGCGTGCCATCACGAGGAACAAAGCAGCCTGTTCCTTGTCTTTTGGCATGTCTACGCGGATGCCAGTCTGTCTCAGCACAGGGTTGTTAAGCGACAGTCCGGTGGTCGCTACGGTGTCAAGGAAAGCGACATCGGTAGCATGCGAATCGCCGTCTGTCTCTGATGGCTGCAACAAACCAAGCACTGCACCGCTGTCATCGACAACAGGGCAACCCAGAGTGTTGTCTGCCACCTTGCCCGAAAGGATGTAATAAGAGTATTTCTGCATGAAAGCCTCGTTCTTAACAACCTCCATTGCTGACGCAGCAGCCTTTCCTCCTGCATTGTTTGCGAGCCAAACCTTAGCGCCAGCCTTTGCTGCCTTTGTTGCCGGACGCATTGAAACGCCTTTGCCACCGACACGGAAGCGGCACACATCATAGAGTTCGTTTACGCCCATCATGGTCGACACATCATATTTCTTTCCATTAGCGTCAACCACAACAGCGGTCGCAGCGCCGACGAAAGGAGTCCATGGAGCTACCGCCTCACCGTCTGCGCCATAGAAAAAGCCACGTGACGACGCCTTAATGGAGCCATCCTTGTCAAACGTAGTGAGTGTAAACACCGAGTTTGCAGCCTTTTTCACGGCAGAAGGTTGGGCATTTGCCACCATCACCGATAAGGCTACACAAAGCAATACTATTATTTTTTTCATCAGATGATTATTTTTTCTTTGTTTATTGACAGTAAATTTGGTTTATATTGAAAGTAATTTCTGCTTTTAACAACAGCCGTTTCTGCTTTTAACAACAGCCGCTTCTGCTTTTAACGACAGTCGTTTTTGTTTATATTGAAAGTAATTTGAGTTTAGCAAAAGCCCTTATAAGAGCTTCTATCTCAACAACTCGCGAGCATTATCCATAGCAGCTTGCGTTATCTCGCTGCCACTTAGCATCTGTGCAATTTCCCTTACGCGGTCTTCGTCAGACAACATTGTCATGCGACTTATGGTGCCTTCAGCACCCTCTTCCTTTGTAACCTTGTAGTGAGTGGTGCCCAATGCCGCAATCTGAGGCAAGTGGGTGATGCTTATGACCTGTCTGTCGTTGCTACCCATCTCTTTCATTATGTGCGCCATCTGCTCCGCTACTCTGCCGCTTACGCCAGTGTCTATCTCGTCAAAAATGATTGTCGGCAATTCCACAGCGTTGCCAATCATCGCTTTGAGAGAAAGCATAACTCTCGCGATTTCACCTCCTGACGCCACCTGCTCAACTGGTTGCATCGGTGAACTGGAGTTCGCGCTGAACAAGAACGTCACCTTGTCTGCGCCGTCGAAGCTCAGCTTGTCAGGATGAACCTCCACACTGAACCTCACCTTCGCTATGCCGAGCGGCACAAGTCGACTCTTCATCTCCTCCTCCACGGTCTTTGCAGCCTTCCGACGCAATGCTGTGAGCGCCGCAGCCTTATCGACACACGCCGTCTCCAACTGCTTCACAAGCTGTTCCTGCTCCGCAATCTTCTCCTCGCCGGTGTCTATACTCTCAATCTTGGAGTTCAGTTCACCGAGCTTATCGAGCAGACTGTCAACGTTATCGACCCTATATTTATGTTCAAGCGCATATATCGTGTCAAGCCTATCGTTTATATTCTGCAATTCACGCGGGTCAAAGTCGATGTCTTCAGCACTTGCTGAGATGTCGGCAGCAATGTCTTTAACCTCTATATAGCAGTTCTCCAATCTGTCGGCAAGTTCCCTTCCCTTTTTAAATACGGCTGCCACATCCTCCAAATGAGAGAGTACAGACTTCAAGTTGTCTATCACGCCGCCGTCTTCACCGCTCAGACACGAGTCGGCAAGGAACAATGAGGTCTTTATCTCCTCCGCATGGCTCATCGTCTCGGACTTCTGCTCCAACTCTTCCTGCTCTCCTGCACACAGCGCAGCCTCCGCCAGTTCGTTCTGCTGGAATCTCAAGAAGTCGGCTTCCGCCATGTTTTCGTCAAAAGCCGTGCGCATTTCCTTCAACAGTTCCTGCGCCTTCACAAACTCAGCATACGCCTGTCTGTAGTCCGCCAGTGCCTTATTGTCGCGGGCAATGATGTCGAGCACATTCAGTTGGAAGCCCTCTTTGCCAAGCAACAGGTTCTGGTGCTGGCTGTGAATGTCAATAAGGTGCTCGCCCAACTCACGCAATGCCATCAGCGTGACAGGCGTGTCGTTGATGAAAGCGCGGCTCTTGCCCGACGCGCTGACCTCACGTCGCAAGATGCATTCGTCCTGCACGTAGTCGAGATCGTTGTCTTCGAAGAAGCGTTTCATCACGCCACTGCTGTCGTGTCCTATGCCGAACACAGCCTCCACGACACACTTGGCGGCGCCAGACTTCACCTGTCGCACGTCAGCGCGGTTGCCAAGAATCAGCGCTATAGCTCCGAGCACAATACTTTTTCCCGCGCCTGTCTCGCCCGTTATCACGGAAAAGCCGGGAAAAAACTGTATGTCTAACTCGTCAATGAGCGTAAAGTTCTTTATATGCAGTTTCTTTAACATTTGCTATTTACGTCGTTTTTTTGAAACAAAAGAATAAATATCTCGCCTTCTTCTACTCCTTAATTTTCTCCCATGCGTTGTTTTGGCTGGCATTTATAGAGAACAATATCTCGTACACACTTTCCTTTTCCTTCTGTGTGCCTTTACCTTTATATATATTGGCGAGCTCGTCTCGTTTGTAATCTGTCCATATCTGCGGAAGCATGCTCATAGGTCTGTCCTCATGACACTTCTTCAGATTCTGCTCAATGGCAGTCGTTATGTTTGTGCGTCCGCGCTCCACGTTAGACGCCATCTCGTCCAGTCCCAATCTGTAATAGTCGTATTGAAGCTGTCTGAACGGCTTCATCGCGCCGTCGAGATAGTCGTTGATAATGGCGAAACGATTTCTGTCGTTGTCAAAAGCCTTCCATCCGGGGAAGTTAAGGTTCTGACTATTGTTTGTAAGATTCATGCAGCGCTGCAACACATCCTCTCCCCCCATCGGCGAAAAGGTGTCCAGATTTATTCCTATCAGCAGGTAAGCATAATACGCTATCAGCGCCGTGAGCTGGTTGTCAACCATCTCTTCATTGAAGTTAAGCTGGTCAAACTGCGCATATTCGAAGTTGAAGTCGTTGTCGGTATTGTTGTAAATGGTCGTGCTATACGACGAATTGTAAGCCGTACGCGTTGCCTGTATTAGCGCCTTGCACGTAAACATGTTTGAAGACTTGTCATACTTCGTCACCGTTATGTTGAAATTGCATGGTATGCGTTCGTTCTTCTGAAACTGCAAGTTAGTCCACTGTCTGTCGTTGATAAACTGAGTCAGCGTCTGTTGCAGCTCGTCAAACACCGAAGCGTCAGTACCCTGAATCTGATTATGGTTCACCGTGACACGGGCATTAAGTTCCTGTGCCGCCGCCACCATAGAGCAGAGCGACAGCACAGCCGTCACCACTCCACAAATCATAAAACGCGGAAAAGCTTTCATACTCGCATTGTTTAACCATTCATTCAGCCATACGCTGGCACAAACCGCACGCACAACCGTCACTCATTTACCTTATATTAATAACAACATATCGTCCGTCGGTGATGCCGCTACAGTATTGCCTCTATCTGGTCTACGATGTCTACCGCCACCTCCGACTTCGGTTTGCGGTCATACTCCTTCTGATAGTCGCGGCCGATAATCGTTATCTGATTTTCGTCTGAGCGGAAACACGTGCCCTTGTTGCGCAGACTGTTCATCACGATGAAGTCCAGATTCTTGCGCTCCAGCTTCAGATTGGCATTAGACATCTCGTCATCGGTCTCAAGGGCGAAGCCCACCAACCGCTGCTCCGGGCGCTTCATAGCTCCTATTGCTGCCGCAATGTCGTGCGTAGGCACAAGCGTCAGTTCCATCGGACCTTTCTTCTCGCGCTTTATCTTCTTGTCAGCCACATTGTCGGGACGGTAGTCTGCGACAGCCGCCGACATGACAGCCACGTCTGCATCGGCAAACTCCTTCACGGCAGCGCCGTACATCTCTTCGCAGCTCTCCACATCGACACGTCGTATTCCTGCCGAACACGTCACCGCCACAGGACCGGCAACAAGCACCACCTCTGCCCCACGACGCCGACACTCCTCTGCAATGGCAAAGCCCATCTTACCACTTGAATAGTTGCCTATAAACCTCACAGGATCTATCTTCTCGTAAGTCGGGCCAGCAGTCACCATCACTTTCTTTCCGCACAACGGCGACTTACGGTCTCGTGCGAAGAAGTTGTCAAGCGCTTCGACTATCGCTTCCGGCTCCTCCATGCGTCCCTTGCCCTCCAGTCCGCTGGCAAGGAATCCGCTCTGCGGCTCAATGATGATGTTGCCATAACGCTTCACCTGTTCCATGTTCTCCTGTGTCGACGGGTGGGCGTACATGTCGAGGTCCATCGCCGGTGCAATGAATACAGGAGCCTTCATCGACAGATAAGTCGTTATGAGCATGTTGTCAGCAATGCCATGTGCCATCTTACCCAAAGTGCTTGCCGTACACGGCGCCACGAGCATGGCGTCTGCCCACAGACCGAGTGCAACATGTGAGTGCCACGTGCCGTCGCGCTGTGAGAAGAAGTCAGATATGACAGGCTTCTGCGTAAGAGCAGAGAGCGTGATGGGCGTGATAAACTCCTTTCCTGCAGGCGTGATGACCACCTGCACCTCCGCTCCGCTTTTCACAAGCAGCCTTATAATGTTGCACGCCTTATAAGCTGCGATTGAGCCTGTAATGCCCAATACTATCTTTTTGCCTTTAAGCATTTGGTTTAATGTTTTTGGTTTTGCTCTGATTTATTTCACCACACACGATGCGCCACCCCTGTTGCTCAGTTCTCTGAGACGGATGCGTGTCAGCACCTGTTTCGTGTCGTATGTAAAGTCGCCACTCATCATCCAACTGAAATATCCCGGATCGCGTCGCAGCACATCTGCCACAGGCAGACCCTTGTGCTTGCCGAAGTTGAACACCTCTTGTCTCATGGGCTTGCCGTCAGCACCAACAAGAGGCTTACCGTCAGCGCCCACGACGTCTTTCCACACTATGCGACCCGCAAAGTCGACGTTGTCGTTGTTTTTTGAGAACGCAGCCAGACAGTCCATGTCGTTTTCCAACAGACGCTCTGGCTCCGTCTGGCGCTCGGGGCTATACATATCGAGCTCACCCATCAGCACGCGATAGGTCGCCTCCGTGTCTTGGTCGGCACGGTGAGCCTCAAAGTCGTCAGACATTTTACGTCCGCAATAGAACTTATACGCTGCCGCGAGATTGCGCTGTTCCATCTTGTGGAAGATGGTCTGTGCGTCGATAAGGCGTGCGTTAGAGAAGTCGAAGTCTATGCCAGCTCTAAGAAACTCCTCTGCCAGCATAGGTATGTCGAAGTGGTTAGAGTTGTAACCCGCGAAGTCACACCCCTTGAATTTCGCGGCAAGCGTTGCCGCCACCTCCTTAAAAACAGGCGCATCGGCAACATCGCTGTCGCTGATGCCCGTAAGCTCCGTCACGAGTGACGGAATCGGTCTGCCTGGGTTTACGAACAGGCTCTCACGCTGTTCCTCGCCAGAGGGCATCACTTTAATATAAGAAATCTGTATAATGCGGTCACGCACGAGGTCAAGTCCTGTAGTCTCCAGGTCAAACACAACGAGCGGCTTAGACAAATTCAGTCTCATCTTTCATCCAAAATATCCGCAGACCTCACACAAAAAGAGAAGCCTGCGGATGTATTTTCAAATATTATATTTACTCATTTAAGTTTCGCATGCCTAAGGCATGCTATAGTTAACAAGTTGACAGGCTGCTACCAAAACTTAATAATGGCGATTTGATGTATTTGAGCCATAAAGCATACAGCTTGTTGACTCGTCTACTTGTTTACTGACAGCAAGTCTTGCTGAAGCAAGCGGCAGAGCCGAGCGGAAAACTTGCGAAACTTCAGTTACCTAATAATATGATTAATCGTTGAGAAGCATAGGCATGATAAGCATCAGCACCTCCTCGTTCTCAGGCTGAACCGACGGCACAATGACGCCAGCGCGGCTGGGATCGGCAAGTGCGATGGTCACCTCATCGCTCTCGATGTTGGAAAGAATCTCTATGAGCGACGGACATTTGAATCCGATATCCATAGTCTTTCCAGCGTAATCGCAAGGCATCGACTCCTTAGCGGTCTTTGCAAAGTCCACGTCCTCAGAAGAGACAACGAGCTTGCTGCCCTCGATATGCAGACGAACAGACTGTGTGCTCTCACTTGCGAACGGCTGCACACGACGCAGCGCACCTACAAGCGCCTTGCGGTCTACGGTCAGTTTGTTAGGATTGTCCTGAGGAATCACCGAGTTGTAGTTCGGATAGCGACCCTCTATCAGACGGCAAGTGAGCGTAGAGTCGGCAATGACGAAACGTGCGCTGTTGTTGTCAAACGACACCACAGCCTCGCCATCGGCCTTACCCATCATGACCTTAAGCAGAGCAGCAGGCTTTGAGGGAAGGATGAAAGCGGCAGGAGTCTCGCTCTTGACAGTGAAGTTGCGGTTGCGCACGAGTTTGTGGCCGTCGCTGGCAACAATGGCAAGACTGTCAGGTGTGAGGTCGAAATAGATGCCGTTCATCACCGGACGAAGCTCGTCCTGTGCTGTAGCGAAGAGCGAACGTGTGATGTTCTCGGCGAGCACAGGCACTGCTATGTTAAGAGTGGTCACGCCCTGTTCGGGTGCCTTTGCCTTCGGAAACTCCGCTCCGCTCTGTGCCACAAACTGGTACACACCGTTCTGGTAGTAGAGCGAGAGAGCGTAAGTCTGCTCATTAACATCAAAAGCGAGCGGCTGCTCCGGGAGTTCCTTCACGGCGTCGAGCACCATGTTCTTGGGGAGAGCGAACGCACCCGTTCCCTCGCAAGCGTCAAGTGCAAGCACTACTGTCATTACATTTTCCTTATCACTCGCGGTCAGCGTAAGTTTACCGTCAGCCACCTCAAACAATATGCAATCGAGGATAGGCAGTGAATTTTTACTGTTAATGACTCTTGAAAGAGTCTGCAGCTGGCTGTTCAGCACACTGCTTGATAACGTAAATCGCATTGGTTATATTTTTTTGTAGTTATACTTTTTATTGCAAAATCATAAGAACCGTCGCCTCCAGACCTCCACAAATCAGTGTCAGAACCACGATATTGGCATGGCGGCTTTAATTCTCCACAAAAATACAAAAAAGGGGTGGACTAAACAAAAAAAGGCGCGTTAATTTTGTTTTTACAACTATATTTATTAATTTCGCAAACAATTTGGCAAGAGGCACAACACATTAAAGCGCGTGCCAGCGCAGGCGTTCTTGCCGACACAACAGACATTTGCCCCGACTTACAGGTGGGCACTCTGCATAAAACTTAAAATAACAATAAATCATAAACGACTTATGGAATTACAAGGAAAAGTGATTGCCGCACTTGAGGCAAGAAGTGGCGTTTCAGCTCGTGGAGAATGGAAAGCCCAGGATTTTGTCATCGAAACACATGACGCATACCCCAAGAAGATGGTGTTCTCTGTATTCGGTGCAGACCGTTTGCAGCGTTTCAACATACAGGTAGGACAGGAGATTAACGTGTCGTTCGACATCGACGCCCACGAATATAACGGCCGTTGGTTCAACAGCATACGCGCCTTCGACGTGCGTCTGGTAGACCCCAACGCAGTAGGTTCTGTGCCCCCAGCAATGGACCCCGGTGCATTCACCGCAGCTCCCGCCGCCCAGCCCGCTGCCACACCCAACGCAGCAGCTGCACCCTTCGCACCTCAGGCTGGCGAGCAGAGCGCCGACGACCTGCCATTCTAACAGCAGCCATGACCAACAGACGTCACTTCTTCAGCCAGACCGGCGAAGACGACACACGCCGTCGCGAACTTATCTCAAAGATAGAACACGCAATAGGCAACATGTCGCTGTCTGAACTCGAAGCCTTGAGCTACGACATGTTCACCAAAGGATATATTGAAGAAATGGTGTAACACGTTCTGACAAACGACCCGTTGCGGCAAGACAAAACAACAACAGCACCGTCTCACGAACACGTAGAGACGGTGCTGTTTTTTTATACACCCCATTATTGATTGCGTTCACCAACGACCGACGTCATCACATCTGCAGGGGCGAAACACGAGAAAAACACAAAGACAGCAGAACGGCGTTTCTCGTGACGTTTTGTCACATTTCAGCGGCAATAACTTACGTCAATTCTTACCATTTGTTAAAAATGCCCTCGCGTTCCCATTAGGCCCATTTGACATCATCATTAAGCCCCTTTGAGCTTGTCAAATGGGCCTAATGGCAAGCTCAAAGGGGCACTATCATTTTGTCAAACGTACTCAATCGGGAAACCAACGTTCACGCGCCACTTTTCGAGGCGACAGAATTGTCTCCCAGCACAAGTCCAAGCGACAATTTTACTTCAACTGCATCACAAGTTTTCTGCCGCTGACCAGCTCTTTGTGCGATATGCGATAGCGGTCGATACGCTTGCCGCCGAGCACGACATGCTTCACATACTGCTGCGAGGGCGAGGTGCGGTCGGTGCTTATCTCTATGTCGCCATCGGGATAGTAGCGGCGATCCAAGTGCAGCGTCACCTTGTCAAAGACAGGAGTGGTGAGCGTGTAGTAAGGTTCGCCTGGGCAGTCGGGGTAGATGCCCATCATCGACATGATGGCCCATGCCGACATGGTGCCGCAATCGTCGTTGCCAGGTATGCCGTCGGGGCGGTCGGTGTAGAACTTGTTAAGAAGCTCTGTCACGGTCTTCTGCGTGCGCCATTCCTCGCCACGGAAACGGCTGAACAGGTATGGATAGGCAATATCTGGCTCGTTGGCAGGGTCGTACAGTCCGTTGTCAAATACATACTGCAGACGCTCTACAAACTTCTTGTCGCCACCCATGAGGCGCGCCAGTCCCTTCACGTCGTGGGGCACATAGAACGTGTAGTTCCATGCCGACCCCTCGTGGAAGCCTGGGCAGTTGCTGAAGTTTGCGCCGTCTTCCGGATTGAACGGCGTCAGGAAAGAACCGTCTTTGTTTATCGGGCGCAGCGTGCCGCTCTCGCGCGAGTAGTAGTGGCGATATCCGAGACTGCGCTTGCGATACACCGCGGCGTCAGCCTTGCGTCCCATAGCTTCGGAGAGCAGCGCCATAGCGTTGTCCGCAACATAATATTCCAGGGCGTGTGACACGGAATTGTCGCCAGACATGTCGGCAGAAAACCATCCTAAAGGTATATATCCGAGGTCGATGTAAGCGTCGTTGTCGGGGCGCTGAAGGTTTTCGCGACCCTTAATGTTGGCAGATTTCTCAAACGCCTCATAGGCTGCGGCAGCATCGAAGCCCCGCAAGCCCTTGAGATACATGTCTGTTATTATAGGAATGGAGGGGTCGCCTTCCATTGTCCACGTCTCGCGGCCGTAGAGTTCCCACTTCGGCATCCAGCCCCACTCCTTGTACATGTCTATCATCGACTGTGCCATCTGCTCCTGCAAATTGGGGAAAAGGAGGGTCTGAAGCTGTGTGAGGTTGCGGTAGGTGTCCCACAACGAGAACACGGTGTAGCGGTTGCCACTGGTCTTGAGCACCTCGTCGCTCTCCATACGCGGGTATTCGCCGTTAACGTCTTGCAACACGTTGGGGTGAATCTGTGTGTGGTACAAGGCTGTGTAGAAGGTTCGGCGCTGCGCTTCGGTGCCACCCTCCACGCTCACCTTGTCGAGCACCGTCGCCCATGCCTTGCGGGCAGCGCTGCGTGTAGCCTCGAAGTCGCGCACGGGCTGCTCCGTCTCGAGGTTGAGACGTGCGTTGGCGGCAGACACCATAGACACGCCTACCTGCACCTCTATGGTCTCTCCCTCTTGGCAGTCAAACGACATGTAGTAGCCTATCTCGTTGCCAGCCATGTCGCGTCCGTGGTTGTTGTAGTATTTGTAGCGTCCGCTGCACTTCGCCCACGCGTCTTTCACCTTGCCGAGGCTGGGCTGTTTCTTCCAAAATCCGGTCTGTGCAGGCTTGCGGCTCACGCGCATAACGAAGTAAAGGGGGAACGTAGCGTTGGAGTTGTAGCAAAATGTGCCAAGATTGCGCATGCCTTCTATCTCCGTGTCGCTCACCCTGCGCACCCACGCTCCACTCTCGTTGCTGAGCGCGTCGCCGAGGTTGACAAGCACGTTGCCTTGTCCTGCCGGGAACGTGAAGCGCTCACACGAAGAGCGCATGGTGGAGGTCACCTCGCAACCGATGCCGTACTTCTTCAAGCGCACGGAGTAATAGCCAGGCGAAGCTTTCTCAGCCTCATATTCAGAACCGTATTTGCTACAGTCTGCCTCAACGGCTCCTGTTGTCGGCATGACGAGCACGGAACCCATCTCAGGGCATCCCACGCCACTAAGCGTGACATGTGCGAAGCCTGTAAAAAACTTGTTGGTATATTCGTATGGTGCCGACCACCACTGTTTGTCCTTGTCATATCTGTTGAGGTCGCTGCCCATGACGTTAAACGGGACAACAGACATCAGACCATGTGGCATAACGGCACCCGGATTGCACACACTATAGTTTGTCGTGCCTATGAACGGGTCGACATAGTCGTAGTTGTCTTTAGCGCTTACGGTCATAGCGACAAGCGCAAAGGCTGCACAAAATAAGTGTTTCATTGTCATAAGTCTTGGTTTTTAGTTACATTCAAGTAGTAAAGTTAGTGTCAGTTGGCAATGGCAAAACCAACTGCCAAACCTATTGCCACACCGCTCTCACATGCTAAAAGGAAGGTGGTGACAGCTGTGCCACGCCTGCAATGGCCGCTGCTGTCGATGAACATTAGTTGCGCACGGGCGCCTGCCATGCCTATACCCGCACCGAGAAGGCACGGCGTGAAATAGCCGGGCAGCATGCCATCGGGCGAACAGAACACCGACATGGCTGACAATATGAAGAAGAAGGCTACGAGCAGATTGGTGTCTGAGTGTACAAACACCGAGCTAAAACGTTCTGATATGAGTGCCCACAGGAAGCCAACAAGCATCATGGCATAGAAGGCGACAGACGAAACGAATGAGAACACATAGCCGAAGCAGGCGAAACAAAGGCATGTAAAGAAGAAAAGTCGCCACATGCCGGGCAATAAGAAGCGGTCTGCGGACAGGTGATGGAGGTCTTCTTCTGGCGTCTTGAACGGCAAATGAACAAGGCGCACAAGCACGGCGGCAATCACAGCGGCAGCCAATGCCCACACACAGACATCAGAGACGGCAGCATTGCGACTCACGACAATGGCGACCAGCGGACCGAGCACCATGCCGAAACGCAGCAGCCACGCCATAATATGGTTGGCTTTGGTGCGCATATTGGACTCGCTCTTGTCTATGACGAGGGTGTTGAGCAACACCATGACCGCCAGAGCGTAAAAGGCTCCTGTGATGAAACGTAGCGCCACCAGCCCGAAGAAATCGACAGGCAGCATACCACGAAACACGAACCACGACACGACGATGCACGCCGCATACAACTCGGTGGCACGCACGCACACGATGCCGCGTCTGTAACGCTGCACAAGCCAGTTGCACAACGGACCAAAGAAGAAGAGTCCGACGGCGTAAGCCAACGAGTACCACATGTGTGCAGTTGGTTGCGACACGACAAAATCGACATTGCCAGCTCTACCTATAGGGATGAGCGCAAGCAACATGTAGGCAGACGCAGCAAGCAGCAGCGCCGCAAGGGCAAGCATGGCGAAGCCGCCATGCCACAGACTTTTGTGTACGGGTGTAGTGGGTTGTAGTTCCTTTAACATCCTGTCCTTATTGTTTTTATTCTATTTCATCAAAGTTTCGCATGCTTATGCATGCTGGTAGCCAACATGTTAAAGCTTGCAAAACTAAGTGTTTTTATTATCAATAGCTTTCAGAGGCATTGGGGAAATCGGTGGACTTTACGTCGCGGACATAATTGCCCACAGCGTCGGTCATAGTGGTCCAAAGGTCGGCATACTGACGCAGGAACTTCGGTTTGAAGCCCTTTGACATGCCCATCATGTCGGCATAGACCAGCACCTGACCGTCGGTGCCGTTGCCAGCACCAATGCCGATGGTGGCACAGCTGACACTCTTTGTCACCTCTGCAGCGAGTTCGGCAGGCACCTTCTCAAGCACGATGGCAAAACAGCCGGCTGCATCGAGGGCCTTAGCGTCTGATATGAGCTTAGCAGCCTCTTCTTCACTCTTGGCGCGAAGTCCGTAGCCACCAAACTTATGTATGCTCTGCGGTGTAAGACCGAGGTGTCCGCAAACGGGTACGCCAGCGTTTAAGATGCCTTCTATCGCGGGCAATATCTCTACGCCACCTTCAAGCTTCAAGGCGTCGACGCCGGTCTCCTTCATTATGCGCAATGCGTTGCGCACTGCCTCGTCACGACAAACCTGGTAACTGCCGAAGGGCATGTCACACAACACGAGCGCGTGGTTCACCGCGCGGGCTACGCTGCGTGCGTGATATATCATCTGGTCTACGGTGATAGGCAATGTGTCGGCATTGCCTGCCATCACGTTGGAGGCAGAGTCGCCGATGAGTATGCTGTCTACACCACCTACATCGATAATCTTTGCTGTTGTGTAGTCGTATGCCGTGAGCATGCTTATCTTTTCACCACTTTGCTTGAAATCGTAAAAACGATTGGCTGTTATCTTCTTTGTGTCTGTACTTAAATATCCTGACATTTTGTTTTTGTAGTTGTTTTTAAAAGTGATTATATGTTTTTTAAAGGTCAGTCGGTCCATATCTCCTGTCCGTCGTATGCCAGCGACACTCCCGATGGGAGTCGGTGATGCGCCTCTGAAGCGAGTCCTATGTCGTGGTTGCAATGTATGAGGTATGTCTTGTGAGCGCCGACGCTCTTTGCAAACGCCACCGCCTCGTCGACAGTCTGATGGGAATGGTGGGGCTTGTCAAAGCGCAACGCGTTTACGACAAGGGTCTCCACGCCGTCAAGATATTGCAGCTCCTGAGGGTCTATGGTCTTCATGTCGGTGATATAGGCGAAATGGCGACCTATGCGATAGCCGAGTATCGGCAAATTGCCGTGCATCACGCTGATAGGCATTATGTCTATGTCGCCGATGGTGAACTGCTGGTGCGGAACGACACGTGTAAGCGACAACTTCGGCACACCAGGATAGAGCTTCAGTTTCAGCCCCGGCAGCACGGACTCAAGCCACTGCGCCGGTCCGTGAGGGAAGCAGTAAGGAAGATTGGCGCGTACATGGCGCAGCGTTACCTTGTCACCATAGAGCCGTATAGGACCGAACTTGCAATACGGGCGCAGGTCGTCAATGCCTCCGATATGGTCGTAGTGTTCGTGGGTAAGCAACACGCCGTCGATGGGCCGGAAGTCCAATGGCAATAGTTGCTGACGTATATCCGGTCCGCAATCGATAAGCAAGCGCGTGTGTTTGGTCTCTACAAGAGCCACGCACCGCAGACGGTGGTCACGGGGATTGTTGCTGCGACACACGCGGCAATGACACCCTACCGACGGCACTCCTCCAGAAGTTCCAGTACCTAAAAGCGTTACTTTCATAACACGCTATATTTCTCTTTTCTTCTAATCTTGTTATATAACTAAATAAACGTTCCTACATCGACAACGCCATCAGCAACCACCGATGTCCGTGTCGCTCAAATGTAAGTTCGGTCTCCATGCCGTTGGAGATACCTCGCATAACGAATATCTTGCGTTTGCTCTCTGCGTATTTCTGTCCATAGAGTATGTTGTAGATAACATCAGCGGGCAGCTCTGGCGCAAACGACAGCCACTGTTCTGGTGCAAGGAATCCGCTCATGGTACTGAATTCGTCGTCGGGGTCTGGGCCTGTAAACTTCAACGGGTCGTTAATGCTTTTCACCTGAAACGCCGAGTCTGTAGCAAACTCTCTGTAGAACTTCAGGAACGAAGAGTTGTTGTTGGCTGCGATAGCCCTGCTGTTTATAGACGTGAGCATCCATTTGCCACCTTCACGATCGAACTTATACTGCTTGACACGATTTCTTGACAGGAATATCTTTTCAACAACGACATGACTGACAGTCGTGTCTTTTACGAGTGCCATCTGTCGCATGTTGTCGAAAATGAGTGTATAATAGTCTTGGTGCATGAAGAAATGGTCCATACGCCACTGCGACTTTGACACAGTAGACATTTTACCATAGCTTTCTACTGGCAGCGGGAACTTTATTCGTTGAAACTGAAGCTTACGGTTGGCAGCGAAATTAAAAAAGAAATCATCGAACAACTCATCTGCGGTCTTGGGCATAGGAGTCTCCGATATGATGGCTTCCATGGTGTCTGCTACTACAACACCGCTGTCTGTGGTTGTTGCCGTCGAGTCTATCGGCGTCGCTTTCTTGTCACTGCATCCTACGGAACCAAACGCCACCACGCTGGCAACAATTGCCATTACAATCCAAAAAGCACCTTTTCTCATAATGATATTAATTATTGGGGGCTTTGTTATCTCTCAACTTTTCGGTGCAAAATTACAACTTTATTTCTATTTAAGTATTCTTTTACAGGAAATTTATCAACTTTTTGTTTGCATATATTTCCCTATTTCCACTAAAAATGTTAACTTTGCACCGTTTTTAAATAGCTAATGATTATGATATTAGACAAGATAGACAAACTTCTTAAGGAAGTAAACGGCCTCACAGCCAAGAATATCGAAGAAATAGAACAACTGAGACTGAAGTATCTCAGCAAGAAAGGCGAGATTTCCGCACTCATGGCGGACTTCCGTGAGGTGTCTGCGGACCAGAAGAAAACCGTCGGTATAAAAATCAACGAGCTGAAAAATCTGGCTGTAGCCAAGATAAACGAGTTAAAAGAGCAGCATAGCGCTGACGAGGAGGAGGGACTTGACCTCGACCTCACACGCTCGTCCTACCCTATCGCACTTGGCACACGCCACCCGTTGACCATCGTGCGCAACCAGATTATTGACATATTCCAGCGCATGGGATTCACACTGGCAGAGGGTCCGGAAATCGACGACGACAAGCACGTATTCACAAAGCTCAACTTCGCTGCCGACCATCCGGCTCGCGACATGCAGGACACATTCTTTGTAGAGACCAGCCCCAACGACGTGACAAAGAACATCATACTCCGCTCACACACAAGCAACGACCAGAGCCGTGTGATGGAGCACCAGCAGCCCCCTATCCGCGTAATCTGCCCGGGTCGCGTGTTCCGCAACGAGGCTATCTCAGCACGCGCACACTGCTTCTTCCACCAGTTGGAAGGACTGTACATTGACAAGAACGTGTCGTTTACAGACCTTAAGCAGGTGTTGCTGACATTTGCAAGAGAGATGTTCGGTCCCGACACAAAGATTCGCTTGCGCCCGAGCTACTTCCCGTTCACAGAGCCCAGCGCAGAGATGGACATCTCATGTCACATCTGCGGCGGAGAGGGATGCGCCTTCTGCAAACACACCGGATGGGTAGAGATTCTCGGATGCGGCATGGTAGACCCCAACGTGCTTGAGGCTTGTGGCATCGACAGCAAGGTCTACACAGGCTACGCCTTCGGACTTGGTATCGAGCGCATAACGAACCTGAAATACCGCGTGGCAGACCTGCGTATGTTCTCAGAGAACGACATGCGCTTCCTCCACGAGTTTGAGTCTGCCAACTAAAGACGACACAAAACGTCAATCACATAATAATGGCCATGATTTGAAAAAGTTTTTTTCTTTTTCAAATCATGGTTTTTTTTGCTTACAACAATGCCCCAACACGCCGCCGAAGAACAGGCGTCACGGTGTGACAAAAAATAAGATTATTTTGCTATATAGAGTTTGCATTTATAGAAAAAAGTATTAACTTTGCAAAAATAAAAGGGGTCCTGCACACATTATTTATTATATTAATAAGACGGCAGGGAGGCTTATCAAACAAGACGGTGGGCTTATCAACAGATAAAACAGGCTCGCTATGTGCAAAAAGGTAGACCTGTCGAACAAAAAGTGAACCCCGAGTAAGGAACAAAACAGAGGAACATTCAACGGATGGAAGCTTTCTTCAAAACGCATACATATCTTGTGGAACACACTTATGCCAAGGTACGTCGCGCCCTCATGGATGAAATAAACTGGGACGACCGAATGATTGGCATAAAGGGGACACGTGGCGTTGGGAAGACCACGTTCCTGCTGCAATATGCCAAAGAACATTTTGACAAAGAAGACCGTAGCTGTCTATATGTCAACATGAACAACTTCTATTTTCAAGGGCGTGGCATAGCCGACTTTGCTGCCGACTTTTACCATCAGGGAGGACGCACTCTGCTTATAGACCAAATCTTCAAACAGCCGAACTGGAGCACTGAACTGCGCCGATGCTACGACGAACTGCCAGGACTGAAGATTGTGTTCACAAGCTCCAGCGTGATGAGATTGAAAGAAGACATACCCAATCTCGATGACATAGTGAAGCGTTACAACCTCAGAGGTTTCTCCTTCCGTGAATACCTAAACCTGCAAACAGGCAACAACTTCGCACCCATCAGCCTTGCAGACATACTCAGCAACCACGAACAGATAGTGAAAGAGATATTGCCAAAGGCCAGTCCAGCGAAGCATTTCAAGCAATATCTTCACCACGGCTTCTACCCGTTCTTCCTTGAAAACAGAAACTTTGAGGAGAACCTCCTTAAGACCATGAACATGATGACGGAGGTGGACATCTTGCTAATAAAGCAGATAGAACTGAAGTATTTGTCCAAGATAAAGAAACTGTTCTATCTCTTGGCGGTGGAAGGACCTAAAGCCCCGAACATCAGCAACCTTGCACATGAGATAGAGACAAGCCGCGCAACGGTGATGAACTACATAAAATATCTTGCCGACGCACGTCTTATCAACATAATCTACCCCGTAGGAGAAGAGTTTCCGAGGAAACCGGCGAAGGTGATGATGCACAACCCCAACCTTATGTACGCCATCTATCCTATAGAATACAGCAAACAGGACATCATGGAGACATTCTTTGTGAACGCTCTATGGAAAGACCACGTTGTGAACCAGGGAAACAAGGACGCCTATTACATTGTTGACGGCGCACGCAAATTCAAGGTTTGCCCCGCAGACGACAATCCAAAGGCAAGATATACCCCCGACACCATATACGCAAGATATGGCACAGAGATAGGACAAGACAACCGAATACCACTCTGGCTCTTCGGTTTTGTGTATTAGTCGAGGACTCTTTAGAGTGGCGCACAAGCAAGAAAAGAAAGTAGAAAAGCACAACAACAAAAGTTGTGAAGCAAGATAATAAAAGTTGTGAAGCAAGATAATAAAAGTTGTAAAGCAAGATAATAAAAGCTGTAAAGCAAGATAATAAAAGTAGAAAAATACATTAACATTTTATTTTATAAACAAAATGGCTAAAGAAAAAAAGTTTATCACATGTGATGGTAACACAGCTGCCGCTCACGTGAGCTACATGTTCACTGAGGTTGCTGCTATCTATCCTATCACTCCGTCATCTCCGATGGCCGAGCACGTAGATGAATGGGCTGCTAAGGGTCGCAAGAACCTCTTCGGTCAGCGAGTTTCTATCCAGGAAATGGAGTCGGAGGCTGGTGCAGCCGGCGCCCTCCACGGATCGCTCCAGGCTGGTGCCCTCACTTCAACATACACTGCATCGCAGGGTCTGTTGCTGATGATTCCTAACATGTACAAAGTAGCCGGTGAGTTGCTGCCTTGCGTATTCAACGTGTCAGCCCGTACATTGGCTTCTCACTCTCTGTGTATCTTCGGCGAC
>JALEVZ010000089.1 GCA_022788105.1 Prevotella sp.
TCACAGCCGAGTTTGAGGGTAACGACGAGTATGAGGCTGCAAAGGTGTCTTACGAGCTTACCGTTAAGGACGTTCCTTCTGTAGACCTCAAGAACACTCCCGAGACTGCTTACACCGTGGCCAAGGCTCTTGAGCTGATTAATGCAGGCGAAGGTCTTGACGTTAAGGTGTATGTGAAGGGTCAGATCACAAGCATCAAGGAGGTTAGTGCATCGTTTGGTAACGCCACTTATGACATCTCTGATGATGCTACAGCAGCAAATAAGCTCACCGTATACCGTGGCTATTTCTATGACAATAAGCATTTTACAAGCAATAATCAGATCAATGTTGGCGACGTTGTTGTGGTTTATGGAAAGCTTGTAAACTATAACAACAATACTCCTCAGGTTACTAACAGCTCAATTTACTCTCTCAACGGCATAGTTTCTGGTGTTGACAACATTACCGTTGACAAGAACGTTGACACTCCTGCTTACAACGTTGCTGGACAGCGCGTGAACGCTGCTTACAAGGGCATTGTTGTGAAGAACGGCAAGAAGTTCCTCAACAAGTAATCGACACGCAATTAAGCTCTTCCCTTGACGCCATGTCAAGGAAGACGAAATAAAAAAATCTCCGGATTAGCCTGCTGGCTCAATCCGGAGATTTTTTGTTATATATATATGTGAGCGAGCTGCTCTCGGCTTTGCCGCTTTTTTGCAGTTATCGTCCGCAGTTTTCGCTTATTATGCCGTGGCGGTAAGCTCGTAACAGCTGTTTGAGGTCGCTGATTTGTCGCTTCAGGTCGGTGCCTATGTCTGTGTCTGCCACACGCATGCGGTGGTGTGACATCTCTATGATGTAGGTCGTGCTGCGAATGTCGAGACATTTCTGTATGGCGTCGGCGGCACTGGTAAACGGCTCGTGCTGCACAAGCTGGAATCCGCGGCTGTGGTAGACGAGTGTGTAGCCTGCTATGCCGGTCTCTTTGTGATAGGCTGACGAGAAACCACCGTCTATCACCATCAGCTTGCCGTTGGCCTTGATGGGGTTTTCGCCGCTTGACACATGCACGGGCACGTGGCCGTTTATGATGTGGCGGTTCGGGCCGTACACGCCAAAGGAGTCGAGTATGTAGTCTACGATGTCTTCGTTGACGCGCAGCTTGAAGTAGTTGCCCTTCTCTTCGCTGTGCGTGGACTTGTCTTCTACGAAGTAGCGCTCAAATGTCGCCATCTTAGACTTGTCAAACAGCGGGCTGTTGGGGCCGCACCACAGGTAGAGGAAGTAGTCTATGGCGTAGTCGCGGTCGGCGGCGGGCGTGTCTTCCTGGAAGGCGGAGCGTATCTGCATGCCTATGTCGTAGAGCAGCTCGCGGCCTTTGCGCCTTGTGCCGGGACGTATTTCCACCTCTTTCAGTGTGCCGTCGTCGTTGAGTGGTATGGAGGCGTGGAACAACAGGTTGTTGTTGAAGATGGCAAACATGCAGCCGTGCTGCAGTATGATGCGTATGTGCTTGTGTAGTTTTTCGCTCACGCGGAACGAGTGGCGCAGCTTGTCCATGAGCGCCTCTTCCTCGGCGGTGAGGGTGTAGGGGTCGGCGGGGTCGATGGTGGGGAAGTTGTTGCTGCGCAGGGGGTAGTCGGTGCCGTCGATGTTGACGGTGCCGTTGGTGTAGTCGATGCTGTTGAGCAGCATGCGGTCTGCCATTCCCCATTCGGGGTGCTTGGCGTAGAGCTTACCTTCTTCCTTAAACTGTAGTATGGCTATCGCCTTGTGCATGAGTGCAATGAGGCGCTTGGTCTTCTGGTCTATACGCGATTCGTCGCTCACTTTGGGTGTGAACTCGGTACATGGGTCGTCGCCGTAGGTTTCCATCGCGAATGTGGCGAGCGGCACGAGGTTTATGCCGTAGCCGTCTTCGAGCGTCGTGAGGTTGGCATAGCGCAGCGACAGTCTGATGACGTTGCAGATGCAGGCGGTGTTGCCTGCCAGTGCGCCCATCCACAACACGTCGTGGTTGCCCCACTGTATGTCCCACTTGTGGTAGGAGGCGAGGGTGTCCATGATGATGTGTGCGCCGGAGCCGCGGTCGTAGATGTCGCCGAGTATGTGGAGCTGGTCTATCGAGAGCTGCTGTATGACGTTGGAGATGGCAATGATGAAACTGTCGGCGCGTCCGGTAGAGATTATGGTGTCGATGATGCCGTTCACGTAGTCGGTCTTGTTCACGTCGTCGGTGGTCTCGTGCAACAGCTCCTGTATGATGTAGCTGAAGTCGACGGGCAGCGACTTGCGCACTTTCGAGCGTGTGTACTTGCTCGACACGAGGCGGCACAC
>JALEVZ010000107.1 GCA_022788105.1 Prevotella sp.
CAAAAGCATTGCTTTTTATTGATTTTTTCAGACGAAACCGCCTCTATTCTCACAAAAAAATGCTAACTTTGCGAAGTTATATTGCCTTGAAGTCTGTATTTAAAGAGACAGACTAGTCCTACATGCGGCTCTACACCTATAAAACACTTTTTAAAGAACCTATTTAAATAGTGTTTTCAGCAACAGTTCTACGCATGTCATGTCCATTTATACCACACTGTGAGCAGCATCTCACACCACCAACAACCAATAAACTGCATCAATAAGGCGTTAGCAAAACGCAGTAAACGCAAGACAAGAATTTTAAAGATAACACATCAAACTTGAATCGTTATCAACAAGACGGCAAGTTTAAAGAAAAAGATACTATATGAAAATATTGAGCAAAATCGTCAGTTGGTATTTCAACAAAGCCACACTACCCTATTGGTGCATTGTGGCGTTTGACCTTTTTACATGTTTCTTCGGAGGATTGTTTGCAATGTGGATGTGGCACCCTGCATCTGAAATGATGGCAGAGTGGCCCAGACTGTTCCATTCGTTCCTCATGTTCGGAGTCATAAACCTCATTGGCTTCAGAACGTTTCATACCTACTCTGGCATTCTGCGCTTCTCACAGTTTGTAGACCTCCTACGCGTCGCCTATGCCAACGTGATGGCATTTGTGCTGATATTGGCGTTCAACCATATAGTCCACTACTACGATTTGACGGGCACATTCTACGCATTCACCGACCGCATGCTGTTCATGATGCCTCTGTGCACCACAGCACTGATGTGCGCTACGCGCATCGTCATAAAGCACCTTTACGACAACGTGCTCATCGGAGCCACCGCTGAAAACGCAATGGTGTACGGCACCAACGCTGGAGCCATCAGCATAACCAACAATGTGTATAACACCAAGCCAGTGAAGTTTCGCATAATAGGATATATCGGCGACAGCAAGCCGTACTACTCCGAGCGTCTCATGGGCAAGCGCATATACTCCACACGACAGGATTTGCAGGAAATCATAGCCAAGAACAATGTCAAGGCACTGCTTGTCAGCCCGTTGAAGCACGAGCTGTTTGTCAACAACCACGACTTCCAGGACATGCTGCTCAACGCTGGTGTGAAGATATATATCGCGCAAAACGCTGAGGAGTGGAACGAGCACAAGAACCCTAACGAAAAGGTTCACATGCGCGAGGTGAAGATTGAGGACTTGCTGCCACGCGAAGAAATACAGGTCGACATGGAAAGTGTGGGCGCACTGCTGAAAGGCAAGAAGGTGCTCATCACTGGTTCGGCAGGCAGCATCGGCTCGGAAATGGTGAGACAAATCGCAGTCTACAAGCCGGCAGAAATGATGCTCATTGACCAGGCAGAGACACCACAGCACGACATAAGACTGATGATGCAGGTACACTACCCCGACATAACGGCACACACCGTGGTGACAAGCATTTGCAAGGAAGACCGCATGAGAGAAATTTTCAGCAGCTTCCGCCCCGACTACGTGTTCCACGCCGCAGCATACAAGCATGTGCCGATGATGGAAGACAACCCCAGCGAGAGTGTGCAGAACAACGTTTGGGGCACAAAGGTCATCGCAGATCTAAGCGTAGAGTTCGGCGTGAAGAAGTTTGTGATGATTTCTACAGACAAGGCTGTGAACCCGACAAACGTGATGGGATGTTCAAAGCGCATCTGCGAGATATATGTGCAGAGTCTCGACAAAGCCATCAAGGACGGCAAGATAAAGGGCGTGACACAGTTTGTGACAACACGTTTCGGCAATGTGTTGGGAAGCAACGGCTCGGTGATTCCGCTGTTCAGAAAGCAACTGGAAGCAGGAGGCCCACTCACTGTCACCCACCCGAAAATCATACGTTTCTTCATGCTTATACCCGAAGCCTGTAAGCTGGTGCTTGAGGCAGGCACACACGGCAAGGGTGGCGAGATATTCGTGTTCGACATGGGTGAGCCCGTGCGCATAGCAGACCTCGCAAAGCGAATGATAATGCTCAGTGGAGCAAAGAACGTACAGATAAAGTTTGTCGGACTGCGAGACGGCGAGAAACTGTACGAAGAGGTGCTGAACGAGAACGAGAACACGCTGCCGTCGTTCCACAAGAAAATCAGAATCGCAATGGTGCGCAGCTATGAATATGAAGACGCAGAACGCGAGTTGGAAGAGTTGCGCGACATAGCGTCAAAATATGACGATATGGAAACGGTGCGCAAGATGAAGCACATCGTGCCGGAATACATAAGCAAACATTCGCGTTACGAAGTTCTTGACAAACCCTCTGAAACAACAAAGGACGAATAAAAAGAGAATGAAAAGATTACTATCATGCCTAATCATTTGCGCCGCGACACTATCTGCCGCGGCGCAAATGAAATGGAGCCCAACATATCAATCGTACATTAACCAATACAAGGATCTGGCCATCGAACAGATGATGAAATACAAAATCCCGGCAAGCATCACGCTGGCACAGGGACTGTTTGAGAGCCGGGCTGGACAAAGCGAACTTGCCGTACGAGGCAACAACCACTTCGGAATAAAATGTCACGGATGGAGAGGGCGCAAGATGTACCACGACGATGACGAGGCAGGCGAATGTTTCCGCGTGTACGACAACCCGTACATGAGCTTTGAAGACCACAGCAAGTTTCTCGCCACACAACAGCGCTACTCGCGGCTGTTCGCGCTGTCGAAGACCGACTACAAAGGATGGGCACGCGGACTGAAGGCTTGCGGCTACGCTACGAACCCACAATATGCCAACAAGCTAATCGGCATAATAGAGCTATACAAGCTCAACCGCTACGACCACGCCACACACTACGACAAGTTCCTCGCCACCCACACAAGCAAGGACAAACCAGTAAGCGGGCAGCGGCTGCACCCGATAAAGATATACAACGACAACTACTATCTCATTGCACGTGACGGCGACACCTTCAAGTCTATTGGTAAAGAGGTGAACATATCGTATCGCAAGATAGCAAAATGTAACGAACGCGACCGACGCGACAAGCTAAACGCTGGCGACATAATATATCTGAAGAAAAAGAGGAAACGTGCCGTCAAGTCGTTTAAGGGACGTCCACATATTGTGAAAGACGGCGAGAGCATGTACTCCATCGCTCAGCAATATGCCATACGCCTGAAGAGCCTATACAAGAAAAACGGTCTGTCTCCCGACTACCAGATAAAAGTGGGCGACACTCTGAAGGTGTATTGATAGCACTAATCTGCTAAAGAACCCAAAGCCAAAATAAGATAAATGCACAGATAATGCCCTTGTACTTTCCACAAGAAAGTGCAAGGGTATAAATACAAACCTAAGCTAACTAAACGAAACACAATATGAGATTGACGAAAAAAAGCATCTTGTCTGCAATGATGTGGATGGCTGTACTCCCGTGTATGGGAGAATCTGGCGACAAATATGAGTTGGTGACAAGTCTTAACCAACTAGAAAACGAGACGGAAATCATAATTTGCAGCACAAAAAACAAAACAGCACTCGCTAAGAAGTTTGAAAAAGCGAAAGACAACAATACAACATCGATTAATTTTGACGGCCCATTGGCTATCGAAAACGAAGACGTTGCGGTATTCAAATTTTATAAGGATGCCTCTGCCTGCAATTTGAGATTTATCGCTGCAAGCGAATCCACAAGAATCTTTCTGTGCAGCAGTGGAGACGACAAGAATCTGTCTCTGTTAGATATAAAGAAGGATACGAAACTAAAAATTACGTTTGAAGGAATCAACGCTATAATAAAGCACCAGTATAACGTTATAAGAAGTACAGAAAAAGGAAACACATTCAATTTCGGTAACTACGGGAATAAATATACGGTGCAAATATATAAGAAGGTAGCATACTCCACTACCGAAAGCCTGACATTGAATCCGCAAAACACATGGAAAGCGACCATCAGTGGCAAAGACCTGAAAGGCAAGTGCATAAAAGAGGTCAAGCTGGAGCGCGACTTCGTCGCTGACGGCGGATGGTACACCATCTGTCTCCCCTTCTCTCTCAACGCCAACGAGATTAGCACTCTATTTCATGGTGCAAAGTTTCAGGAGTTCAGCGGCATCAGCACCAACAGCACAACAAAGGGCACTGAGCTGAACTTTAAGTCGGTGACAGCGACAGAGGCTGGCAAGCCCTATCTCATGAAGCCCATCCAAGACATCAGCACGAAAGACATGACTTTCGAGAAAAAAGTTATAGAGGTGACGGCTCCTGTGGCTGTGACCCACAAATCGGAAGACGGCAAAGAGTTTACCTTTACTGGAATATTCGATCCTACTGCAATCATAGGACCGCAATACAGAATACTGAGTGGAGCGAACGGGACGGAATTGCGCATCCCTGGCTCTGGCACAATGGCAGGATTCAGAGCTTACTTCGTCATGCCTACAGACTTAACTTCCGAGCAGACGTCTACTACGAAAGTGTGTATGGGACCATCAGAAGCCACTGCAATAAGCCAGATAAGGACAGACGCAGGCACTCACGGCAAGGTCTACAACATGTATGGCCAATTCGTAAGCAAAGACCCGACACGGCTTGCACCCGGACTCTACATCATTGACGGAAAGAAAACAATAATAAAATAAGGACACGTAAAAATGAAAAAGACATATTCTGTACCGCAAACTATGTGCATCACCATAGAGACAACAGACTTCATTGCGACATCGACAGGAAGATATTCTGTAACAATGGACGGAGGTGAGCCAGGGCTTGTAGAAAACACGTCCACGCATGAAGACTGTGGCAACGCCCGCTCAAAAAGCAACAACTTATGGGACTAACGTAGCAAGACCGCAACAATAAGAGAAAAGTCCGGAACCTTATCTACACACGATATGGTTCCGGACTTTTATTTTGGATTGTCCTCGCACCTGCCTTACAAGCAGGTGCGAGGCTTGAGGTCTTACTTGTATATGTACCTTTAGCGTACTTCTACATGTGCATTACTTGTACTCTGCCCAACTCTTTATCTCGATGTCGTCGAGCTTCTCGGTACAGAAAGCGTTGATAAACGCGCTTGCAAGACGGCTGTTGGTAATCAGAGGCACATTGAGGTCGATAGACGCACGACGTATCTTGTAACCGTTGGTAAGCTCATGGGTCGTGAGGTTCTTCGGAATGTTCACCACCATGTCTATCTTCTTGTCATGAAGGAGTGTGAGAGCCTGCGGCTCCTTGCCCTCATCAGACGGCCAGTAGACGAGCGTGTTCTTTATACCGTTTTCGTCAAGGAAGCGAGATGTGCCACCAGTAGCATACAGCTCATAGCCATTGTCTACCAGCTGACGTGCTGCATCGAGCATTGCGGCTTTCTGCTTTGCGCTACCTGTAGACAGCAGCACGGTCTTCTTCGGTATGCGATAGCCAACGGAGAGCATGCTCTTGAGCAGTGCATCGTTGGTGTCGCTGCCAAGACAACCTACCTCACCAGTAGACGCCATGTCTACACCGAGCACGGGGTCGGCTTTCTGCAGACGGTTGAACGAGAACTGTGACGCCTTAATGCCGACATAGTCGAGGTCGAAGAGGTTCTTGTTGGGCTTCTCAACAGGAAGGCCAAGCATAACCTTTGTTGCCAACTCGATAAGGTTTATCTTCAGCACCTTGCTCACGAACGGGAACGAACGTGACGCACGGAGGTTACACTCAATCACAAGAATGTCGTTGTCACGAGCCATGAACTGGATGTTGAACGGACCGTTGATATGCAGTTCCTTTGCAATCTGACGACCTACACGCTTACAACGACGAACGGTCTCGACATAAAGTTTCTGCGGCGGGAACTGTATGGTAGCGTCGCCAGAGTGAACACCAGCAAACTCGATGTGCTCAGAGATTGCATAGGCGATGACTTCACCATTTTTAGCAACGGCATCCATCTCTATCTCCTTAGCATGTTCGATGAACTTGCTCACAACAACCGGGTGGTCTTCGCTCACGTTGGCAGCCAACTGGAGGAACCGTGTCAGCTCATCCTCATTAGAGCAGACGTTCATGGCAGCACCTGAAAGCACATAAGAAGGACGCACAAGAACTGGGAAGCCGACACGCTCGATGAAGCGCTCGATGTCTTCCATGCTTGTCAGCGCACTCCACTCTGGCTGGTTGATGCCGTTGTTGGTAAGCATCTGCGAGAACTTAGCACGGTCTTCAGCGTTGTCAATGTCCTTAGCCTTTGTTCCGAGGATGGGTACATGCTGCTCGTCGAGAAGCACAGCGAGATTGTTAGGAATCTGACCGCCTGTAGAGACGATGACGCCATGAGGCTGCTCAAACTCGATGATGTCCATAACACGCTCGAATGTAAGCTCGTCGAAATAAAGACGATCACACATATCGTAGTCTGTAGACACGGTCTCGGGGTTGTAGTTAATCATAACCGAGCGGTAGCCTTCCTTGCGAATGGTGTTGAGCGCCTGTACGCCACACCAGTCAAACTCTACCGACGAACCGATGCGATATGCACCAGAACCGAGCACGATGATTGAACGGTGGTCGTTCTCAAACTGTATGTCGCTCTTTACGCCTGCGTATGTGACGTAGAGATAGTTGGTCTGTGCAGGATACTCGGCTGCCAGAGTGTCAATCTGCTTAACGACAGGCATGATGCCATAGCTCTTACGACGTGAACGAACAACAAGCGAAGCCTTACGCATAGACTTGAGTTCGTCTTCCAAACCTACGGCACGCGCAATCTGGAAGTCGGTAAAGCCATACACCTTTGCTGTGCGGAGAAGGTCCTTGTCGAGAGTATTGATGTTGCACTTCTTCATCTCTTCGTCGATGTCGATGATATGCTTCAACTTCTCAAGGAACCACTTGTCTATCTTTGTAAGCTCATGTATCTGGTCTACGGTATAACCCTTGTGCATAGCCTTTGAGATGACGAACACACGCTTGTCTGTCGGCTCGCGGAGAGCAGCGTCGATGTCTTCAATCTCAAGCTCTTTGTTCTCAACGAAGCCGTGCATGCCCTGACCAATCATGCGAAGACCCTTCTGTATGGCCTCTTCGAAGTTGCGGCCGATAGCCATGACCTCGCCTACCGACTTCATGGAAGAGCCAAGCTCCTTGTCTACACC
>JALEVZ010000112.1 GCA_022788105.1 Prevotella sp.
CCGTATTTCATCAAGCAGCTCCCTGGTCGCAAGAGTGACGTGAAGGATGCACAGTGGATTGCCGAGTGTACGATGAAGGAGCTTATACGCGGCAGCTTCGTACCTCCTGAGACAATCCAACAGCTGCGCCAGTACGACCGTCGTATATTCGACCTTAACGAGGAGATAGTAAGAAAGCTGTCCAAACTTGATGCCGTGCTGCAACGCTGCAACATACGTCTGAGCAACTACGTTTCCCATGTTGACAGCAAAAGCTACAAAGCCGTGGTGAGAGCAATCTCACAAGGGATAACCGACCCCGAAGAGTTGGTGAAGCTGATACATGGGCGCATCATCAACCACCACGGCATCGATGTCATCACAGCATCACTCAAAGGCGTGGTAAGTCTTGCAGAGATTGATATGATATCACAATTGCGTGATGAACTTGACATGGCGGAGGCACATAAGGAGAGACCCTTGTTTGCGCTTGGGTCAAGGAAACTATGCGCCTCATTTTTATTATACAGGTGTTTAGTTACCTTTTGCGGAGATATTCAGTTTGTTTTATAGAGGAAAGATATACATTATTCTGCACAATTGCAACTCGCACAACCATGTTTTTTAGACAATTACAAGTCTCAACGCCCATCGTTTTACATTCATGCGTAAAGACATACATGTAAATTCAGATTAAGGAGAAAAGGCGAGAACATGAAGAAAAACCTCATACTACGACTCAATAACAAACCAAGTTTCTTTGCAGAGTCTACAGTTTACACTAACTTTGCACCTGTTACAAGAAACATTACAGACATGAACATCAAAGAACTGAGCCAAAAGCGGTTCTCGGCACGCAAATATACTGCCGAACCGGTAAGCAGAGAAGACATAGACTACATCATGGAGTGTGTGCGGATGGCACCGTCTGCCGTCAACCGCCAGCCCTGGAAGTTTATCATCGTGAGCAGCGAGGAGGCACGTCAGAAGCTGTGGCACACATACGAACGCGAGTGGTTCCGCACCGCACCGCTCTACATCGTCTGTATGAAAGACAACAGCGAATGTTGGACACGTCCCTGCGACAACAAGCCACACGGCGACATTGACGTGGCAATAGCCACAGAACACCTCTGTCTCGCAGCCGCAGAACGCGGTCTCGGCACCTGCTGGGTGTGCAACTTCGACACCGCCGCCATGCACGACATGTTCCCCTACGACCACCTCGAGGCAGTAGCCATCATTCCCGTAGGCCACATAGCCGACGACTGTCCGCACACAGAGAAGAAGCGTAAGGCTATGGAAGATATTGTAGAAGAAATCTGACGAATAAATATGAAGACAACAATCACAACCATGCGAACGCTCGCGCTCGCACTATTCATCGCCGCGGCGACGACAGCGGCAGACGCACAGGGAGCACTGAAGCGCGTCTATGACGAGACCATCAATCCCATGACACAAATAGACGAGGCGCTGGCAAAGGCGTCGGCAGGTGGCAAATACGTGGTGTGCCAGGTCGGAGGCAACTGGTGTCCGTGGTGTCTGCGCTTCGCCGACTTCGCGGAGAAAGACACGGCAGTGAGCAAAGCCATCGCCGACGACTTCGTGTTCATACACGTCAACTACGACCCGCGCAAGGCGTCTGCCGCCAAAGCGCAAGGCAACACTGCCAACAGCAACTCTGCAAACACCAGCAGCAACACCGCAAACGCCACCGCCGCTGCGACAACTGCTGGCGGCGCCGACAAGACTGCGGCGATGATGAAGCGTCTCGGCAACCCGGCGCGCTTCGGATTCCCCGTCTTCGTGGTGCTCGACGAGCGCGGCAACGTGCTCCACACGCAAGACTCCAGCTTCCTCGAAGAGGGCAACGGCTACAGCGAAAAGAAGGTGTTGCGCTTTCTGAAGAACTGGACGCCGAAGGCTGTAAAACCCACTGACGGAAACAGGCGGTAAACACCGCTTGGGCAGAAAGTCTGAAAGAAAGCATAATGGCTGTTTTCGTGACACTTTGCTAAGATTTTGTTACAATTTCTGACGCCAATTCTTAACATGTGTTAAAAGCGCCGTGAGCTTCTCACTACGCCCCTTTGACGTCGTCATTAGGCCCCTTTGGCATCGCCATTAGGCCGTAGTGACAACGCCAAAGGGGCGCTTTCATTTTGTCAATGGGGCATAATGACATAAAAAGAATGCACCGCAAGGGAGTGGAACCGATTCCATTATCCCTTGCGGTGCATTTCTTTTTATATATCATAGGGCAGCGGCGAGGCGCTCCCCCACTACTTCACGCCGAGCAGCTCGACAGCTTTCATGACGATGTGGTTGCTCTCATTTATCACGGCGAAGTACTGGCTCATGTCCCATAGGTCACGGGCGACGAGCGCCTTGAGTTGCAGCTTCAGCTGCGGCATGGTGGCTTGCAGTTCTGCACCGTCCTTAGGTTTCACGCCGTCTTTAGCGGCATCGGCTATCAGTGCGTCGGTGACAGCGGCAGGAATGGTGAACTCGGCGCTGAACTTGTCAAACGATGTGTAGCGCTTGCGCAACTCCTTGCGATGTGAGTCGATGTAGCGCAGGCTGGCGTTGATGATGAAACTCTTTGCCGCTAACTGACGGTGGAACGGCGTGTACTGCGTGGTGTCGAGCGGAACGAAGAAGTCGGGCATGATGCCACCGCCGCCATACACCGTGCGATGGCGTCGCAGCGTCTCATATTTCAGCGAGTCGGCGAAGTGTATGCTGTCCGCACTGTACAGCTCGCCGTGCTTGAAGCGCTTCTCTATGTCCATAGCGTAGTCTTCTTTGTCGCCTTTTGTGTAGGGCTTCTGTATGCAACGGCCCGACGGGGTGTAGTAGTGGGCGATGGTGAGGCGAATCATGGAGCCGTCCTTAAACTCTATCGGTCGCTGCACCAGACCCTTGCCGAAGGAGCGACGACCCACCACCTGTGCGCGATCCTGGTCTTGCAACGCTCCCGTCACAATCTCTGCCGCCGACGCCGAATACTCGTTCACGAGCACCATGACCCTTCCGTCGAGCAGACGGCCGCCGCCATTGGCGCTGTACTCTTGGCGTTTGCTTCTCCGTCCTTCGGTGTAGACGATGAGATCGTTCTTCCGCAGAAACTCGTTGGCTATGCGTATGGCAGACTGCATGTATCCGCCACCGTTTTCCTGAAGGTCGAGCACGAGGTCTACCATGCCTTTACGTTTCAACGAGTCGACGCCTTCCATAAACTCTTCGTAGGTCGTCGCGCCGAAGCTTCCGATGCGGATATATCCCACATTGGGGCGAATCATATAGACAGCATCGACGGTTTTGACGGGTATCTTGTCGCGGGTGACGGTGAACGACAGCCTGTCGGCGATGCCGCGGCGCACTACCGTGAGCGCCACCTTCGACCCTTTCTTTCCGCGTAGACGGCGCATCATCTCGTCGCGCGACATCTTCACGCCAGCAATGGCGGTGTCGTTGACTGCCACAATGCGGTCGCCAGCCATGATGCCGACCTTCTCTGACGGTCCGCCGAGCGTCGGCTGTATGACGAGCAGCGTGTCCTGCGACACGTTAAACTGTATGCCCACGCCCTCAAACGACCCTTGCAGCGGCTCGTTCATGGCTTTGGTCTCCTTTGCAGTGGTGTATGAGGAGTGGGGATCGAGCTTCTCGAGCATGCCGCGTATGCCGTCTTCCACCATCTTCTGCTCGTCTACCGAGTCGACATAGAGGTTGGTTATCGCCATCTCGGCAATCTGTAGCTTACGCATCGGACTGTCTTCGCCGAGGTTCATACGCAGCTGTGCCTTTGCATCCACTGCTGCCACAGCCGCTATAAAAAGCATGAGCAGAGTCCTTGTAAAGGCGCTGCTCATGTAGGTTTTGTTTGAATTGTACATTCTAACTTGTTGTTTTGCTTAATAATTCAATACTCTTCTGCCCCACCATCCACCGCTTTGCTGCGCCGACAACGTGGTTGTCGCCTGACGGTCAGATGTCGGGCAGGTTCAGTCTTCCATCTCGGGAGTGTCGTCTGGCAGGTCTTCCTCGATGACAAGGTTGTCTATGATGAAGTTCTGTCGCTCCGGAGTGTTCTTTCCCATGTAGTAGGCGAGCAGCTTCTGTACCTGGTCTGTCTTGTGGAGGGTGACCTGTTCGAGGCGCATGTCAGGACCGATGAAGTGAACAAACTCCTCTGGTGAGATTTCGCCGAGGCCTTTGAATCGTGTGATTTCGGGGTCGGGACCGAGGGCACGGATGGCTGCCACACGCTCCTCTTCGCTGTAGCAGTAGCGTGTTATGAAGTCGCTCTTGTGTTCACCCTTTGCCAGTCGCTTGTCGGCATCTGCCACCACAGCCTTGTCTTTGACCTTCGTGCGGCGGTTGCGAACGCGGAACAGCGGTGTCTGCAACACATACACATGTCCTTTTTTGATAAGTTCGGGGAAGAACTGTAGGAAGAATGTGATGATGAGCAGGCGTATGTGCATGCCGTCAACGTCGGCATCGGTGGCGACAATCACCTTGTTATAGCGCAGCGTGTCAAGTCCGTCTTCTATGTCGAGGGCTGCCTGCAGGAGGTTAAACTCCTCGTTTTCGTACACCACCTTCTTCGTTAGGCCGAACGAGTTGAGCGGCTTGCCACGCAGAGAGAACACCGCCTGCGTGTTCACATCGCGGCTTTTGGTGATGCTTCCGCTTGCCGACAGACCCTCAGTGATAAATATCGACGACTCCTCCTTGCGGTCGTTCTTAGCGTCGGAGTAGTGTATGCGACAGTCGCGGAGCTTCTTGTTGTGTAGGTTTGCCTTCTTGGCACGCTCCCTGGCGAGCTTCGTCACGCCAGCCATAGCCTTTCGTTCCTTCTCGCTCTCTTCTATTTTCTGCTTCATAACCTCCGCCACGTCGGGATGGATGTGCAGGAAATTGTCGACCTCGCGCTTTATAAAGTCGCCCACATACTTGTTTATGCTCTCGCCACCCGGCGCCATTTGCAGCGAGCCGAGCTTGATTTTGGTCTGGCTTTCAAACATCGGCTCCTCCACATTGATGGCTATCGCCGCCACCAATCCATTGCGTATGTCGCCGTACTCGTAGCTTTTGCCGAAAAATTCTTTTATAGTGCGGGCGATATGCTCCTTAAATGCGCTCTGGTGTGTGCCGCCCTGAGTGGTATGTTGGCCATTTACGAACGAGTGATATTCCTCTCCATACTGGTTCGTGTGGGTAAAAGCAATCTCTATATCCTCCCCTTTGACGTGTATGATGGGGTATAGTCCGTCGTTTGTCATCGTGTCGTTGAGCAGGTCGGCAAGACCGTTTCGCGACAAGATGCGACGTCCGTTATACATTATAGTAAGCCCAGAGTTGAGGTAAGTGTAGTTTCGGAGCATGGTCTCCACAATGTCGTCGTGGAAGCGGTAGCCCACGAAGAGTGTGGCATCGGGTCGGAAGAAGATGAACGTACCGTTCTCGTCGTCGGTGTTTTCGGTCTTATCGCTCTGCAAGACGCCACGTTCGAAGACGAGAGAGCGCACCTTTCCGTCGCGAAACGACTTCACTTCAAATCGCTCCGACAGCGCGTTCACAGCTTTTACGCCCACACCGTTGAGTCCGACGCTCTTCTTAAACGCCTTAGAGTCGTACTTACCGCCAGTGTTGAGCACCGACACTGCCTCGACAAGTTTACCCTGCGGTATGCCGCGTCCATAGTCGCGCACGCTCACCGCCATATTCTCGTCGATGTCGACCTCTATCCGTTTGCCTGCGTTCATCTTGAACTCGTCGATAGAGTTGTCCACCACCTCCTTCAGAAGGACATATATTCCGTCTTCGGGCAGGTTGCCATCGCCGAGTCGTCCGATGTACATGCCGGGGCGTGTACGCACATGTTCCATGTCGGACAGGTGTCGTATATTTTCGTCTGTATAGTCTACGGTGGGCTGTGTGCCTATATTCTCGATTTCTTCTGTCATGGTTTTCGTTTAAAGTTACGGTGGTTCGCGTCTCTCACGCCAGTGCTGTGTGAGACGCGAACGACAATAGATTACGGTTGTGGGTGCTGTGTACTGTCACCAGCTTGTGTACCTTGTGTGTGCGACAGTGTCAGCCGTTTATCTTCTTGCGGTAGCAATTGCGTCGCTTGTGCATCACGGGGTCGAGCGCACCCCACTGGCTCTGCACGCTCTCATTGCTCTCAAGCTCCACCTGAGTCTCTCCCCACTCTATGCCGTAGGCCTGGTATCGCGGTATGAGGTCAGAGAAGAGCAGCGCGTTGGCGCCCTTGCTGCGATATTCGGGTAGCACTCCGAGGAGCAGCAAGTCCACGATTTTGGTCTTATGAGCCTTCACAGCGCGGAGCACATGCCACCATCCGAAGGGCAGCAGACGACCGCGGTGACACTTCTGTAGTGCCTTCGAGAGCGACGGCATGGTTATGCCCACGCCCACGAGCTTGTTGTTTGCGCCTGCGTCTTCGATAAGTGTGACCAGACTGAGGTCTATCATCGGGAAGTACATGTTGATGTACTGCTCTATCTGCTTGTCTGTCATCTCCGAGTAGCCATACAGGTCTTTGTACGTGAGGTTTATCAGTTCAAAAATCTTGTAGCCATATCCCTCTTCGAAAATCTCTTTCTTTGTCACCTTCTTGACGCGCAGATTGTAGCGTTTCTGAATCATCTCCGCAATCTTAGCGTACTTCTCAGGCACCGTATCGGGCACGTAGAGCTTATACTCCACGTACTTGTTGTCCACCACAAATCCGTCGAGTGCCTCGATGTGTTGGGGGTAGTACTCGTAGTTGTAGATAGTGGGCATGGTGCCAAGCTGGTCAAATCCCCATGTGAGCATGCCCTCGGGGTCCATATCGGTGAAGCCGAGCGGTCCCACCACATCGGTCATACCTTTCTCGCTACCGTAGTCTTCCACAGCCTTGAGCAGCGCTGCCGACACCTCACGGTCGTCAACGAAGTCGATCCATCCGAATCTCACTTCCTTCTTCTGCCAGCGCTCGTTGGCGCGGTGGTTGATAATGGCAGCCACACGACCGACTATCTTATTGTTCTTGTATGCAAGGAAATATTCCGCCTCACAGAACTCAAAGGCGGCGTTGCGGTCGCGTCGCAGCGTGTTGAGGTCGTCGCTGTAGAGGTTTGGCACGTCGTAGGCGTTGCCCTCGTAGAGGTCGTAATGAAACTCAATAAACTGTTTAAGCTCCGTGCGCGACTCCACTTTCTTTATTTGTACTGATGACATTTATGTATTGTTTTTTGTATATTCACACATTATTTAATGCAAAATGCAAAATTAGCAATTAAATGTCAGAAAACCGAAAAAAGACTCTTAAAATCTCTTACACACCATCACGGCATGGGTGCCATCGCCCAATGTTGTGCCAAACACATAGGTGTCACCACCGTCTTTAAGCCCAAGTTTACGACGCAGGGCGTCGGGCGACAGCGGCAGGTTGCGCACCGCCACGCTGGCGCGGTCTACCCCAGCGAGCGCCACCTTCAGACTGCGGCGGTTCATCGACGTGCAAGCCACGAGGCGGAAGCGCCGTCCAGGGAACGACGCGCCAGGGTCGGCACCAACAAAGAGGTGGCTGTTGCGACCCACAGCCTTCAGTCCGTAGCGCGAAGCCACCAGTCCGAAGCAGCCAGCCTTCATCAGCGTGGCGTCGGGTTCGCACAGACAGAGCTGCGCATCGGCACCGCAGCCCATCAGAACGGCAGCCTCAGCAATGGGCGGCAACACCGTGTCAGACCCGTCGGCAGTGAAACAGAACACCCTACCGTCGCTCCAACACGTCACCTCCACACTCTCGTGACACGCGCCATCGGCAACGAGCAGCAGCTCCTTACACTCGCCGCCGGTGCCAACGATATGTACTTCAGCCACACTGCCACACATGTCAGCCACAGCCTTGTGCCAATCGAGCATGGGCGAGAGCTTCACCATGACCGTCTGCGCCTTCTGAAGCAGCATCTGCCGCAGCGTCGACACGTCGGGCGAGCAGTCTGCCATTGCCACCGTCTTGCCGCCGTGGCTGTCGCGGCGCGCAGGGTCGAGAAACAGCATGGTGACGGGCGACATGGCGGCAAGACGCTCCTCCGCCTCCGCACACACCACCTCGGCACTCTCCAGTCCGAGCAGCGGCATGTTGTGACGTGCCACCTCGCAGAGCCGTGGGTTGCGCTCCACATACACAGCACTGCCAAACAGCGGCGCGAGGAACGAGAAATCGACGCCAAACCCACCCGTGAGGTCTGCCATCGACGTCGCCGCAGCAGCGTCATCTCCACTCGCACCCATCAGCCGCGCTGCCACCGCAGCCTTATAGCGCGCCGTAGCCTCAGACGAGCACTGCTCCATAGACAGGTGCGGCGGATAGATAAGCCCCTCACACTCAGCCCACTTCGGCAGCTTGCGGCGTGCCGTCTGCCACCCCGCTATCTGCTCAAGAGCGAGCGTGAGGTCGAAGGTGGCGTTGCGCGGCGCCCGCAGCGCAAGTGTGCGCACGTCGTCGGTGCGGTGAAGACGTATAAACTCCTGCATGTCAGCAGCAAGCACCGACTGCACAGTGGGGGTGGATGGCGTGTTTGTAGAAGTGGTCATAATGGGAGAAGGGAGGTGTGAAATGGTTTAAAGAGTAACCCCGAGTTTCGCTTACTTTATGGGTTTGTAATATTTCTTCGCTACCGCACGCGACACCAAGTTGAAGTGCCACCACTCCGTGCGCAGCGCCTTGAACCCAGCATAGCGCATCACCTCGCGCAGCAGACGGCGGTTTTGCAACGCACGACGGCTTATGACACGTCGCGCGACAAGCGTCTCTTCGGCGTCGATGTGGGCGGCACGACCCATATAGTCTATCTTCGTGCCCATGTCGAGGGTGTCGCCACGAGCGTCGCACAGCGTGATGTCTACCGCCAGTCCGTAGTTGTGCATGCCGCCGCCATGCGCCGGATTGCTCACGTATATGTCTTTGGGAGTGTTCTTTACCACGTCCCACATCTTCTGTTGTATGTGCATAGGGCGCGCCGCGTCATAGACCTTCAGGCTGAGGTCGGGCCTCAACTGCTTCAACCTACGCTGCGCCTTGACGAGCGCCGCTGCCGCCTTAGGGTGTAGAAACGCCTCACGCAAGTCGTCGTAGAGCACGCGGCCCGTGAAATTGTCGGCGCGCGCATACATCAACGACACCTCTATGGTGGGGTCGGCGTCTTTCACATCGACGTAGCCCGCACGTGCGAGCTGTCGCGCCGTGGCACTCTGCGCCACCCGTTTGGGCTCGCCCGTCACAGCGCTGCCTGCCACCCACGAGGCGGCGAGGCACAAGAGTAGTGTCAATATCTTTCTCATAGCAGATGCAAACTTACTCATTTTTTTCAACATGACGAAACGCTGACGCGCCATTTATTCGTCCACGGCGACCTTAACGTCGAGCACCTGTTCTATCATATCTACTATGTCGGCAAGCTGTGTAGCCTCAAAGTCGCCGGTCAAACGCTTGCCGAGGGCTGACGACGGGGCAGAGAGCGACACGTCATAATAGGCAGAGAGCGTGGAGAGCGCGTCAGAGAGTGGCGTAGAACCTGAACGTGTGCACATCGGCAGGCTGTGGCAGCGACGTGACGGTGGGGGCGGTCGAAGAGTTCGCGAAAGTCTTTTGCTTTGTCCATTATAGTGTTTTTATTTATTCAATGCGGCTTACTGCCCCACCCTTTTATATATATCGGTTTGCACGGCACGCCTTGCAGCCCTGCGCTATACCCTCAACACGATTGCTCGCACCGCTGCATTTGCCATGCAAAATAAATTGTGTAACTTTGCAACCATATATGATAAGGTCTATAATGATAGTGGCGCTTGGCGGCGCCTTAGGTTCAGCGGCGAGATATGTAGCGTCGCGTCTTATTCAGGAACATGCCACTACGGCGTTTCCAGTGGCTACGTGTGCGGTCAATGTGGCAGGATGTCTGCTCATAGGACTGGTGTGTGGGCTCGCCTGCAAGGCAGAAGGCATGGGCGAAGGGCTGAAACTGTTTCTCACCGTAGGGTTCTGCGGCGGTTTCACCACATTCTCCACGTTCTGCAACGAGAACATGGGGCTGCTGCGCAACGGCAACAGCATGGTGGCAGCACTATACATCTCGCTGAGCCTGTTCCTCGGATTGCTCGCCGTACAAGCAGGTAGCGCTATCGCGAAAAGCCTGTAAAGAATGGGGGTGTGTCAAAATTCACACCCTCTTTTAAAATATCACAAAGCCCGAACTTTCACAAGCTCGGGCTTTGCTATTCCATAATTTTTTTGTACCTTTATGGAAAGAAATTTCTAATATGTCAAAGGTACAATTTATTC
>JALEVZ010000025.1 GCA_022788105.1 Prevotella sp.
GGAGATATACACCGCCGTTAAGGAGATAGCAGAGCTGCGCGGCTACTCGCTCGTGCTCGACCGCTCAAGCGACACCGGCGTAATCTACGGTTCGCCGAAGGCTGACATCAGCAACGAAGTGCTGCAGAAGCTGGGCTACGCTAACTAAAGAGTTTTGAATTTTGAGTTTTGAATTTTGAATTGTCGGCTTCGCCGATTATGAATTATCCAGTTTTGAATTAGAAAGGCTTAGGAAGGCCTAAAGAGGCTTAGGAAGGCTTAGAAATAATTAATAACAAAAAAAAATAAAAAGCAAAAATGAAGAAATTGATTTTAATGCTTATGTTGTTCATGCCAATGGCAACATTCGCACAGAAGTTCGGTCACGTAAACGCACAGGAGATCATGGCTTCTATGCCTGAGTTCATCAAGGCTCGCGGCGAGGTAGAAGCACAGGCAAAGCAGTACGACAACGACCTCAAGGCTATGCAGGACGAAATGCAGCGCAAGTACGAGGACTACGAGAAGAACAAGTCTACAATGAACGAGACAAAGCGCAAAGAGACCGAGGATAGCCTCTCTCAGATGTACCAGAAGATCCAGCAGACAGCGCAGGACAACCAGCAGGCTCTCGGCAAGCTCCAGCAGGACAAGATCAGCCCTATCACAAACAAGCTCGTTGAGGCTATCAAGGCTGTAGGCAAGGCAGGCGGCTACGTTTACATCATGGACGTAACAAGCGGCATACCTTACATCAGCGAGACTCTCAGCAAGGACGTTACAGCAGAGGTTAAGGCTCAGCTCAACAAGACAACAAAGTAAGAAAGCACAGCTCTCTTACGCAAGCAGCGGCTGCCGTGGCAGCCGCACACTCAACCATTACTATTCAATTGACAACAATATAAAGCAGCAAAAGACATGAAGAAATTGTTCCTTCTCATCGTGCTCGGCGTACTCTCGCTCACGGCGAACGCACAGACACGCTTCGGCTATTTCAGCTTCGACAACGTTCTCAAATCAATGCCCGACTATGTCATGGCACAGCGCAGCATCGACGATTTGAGACAGAAGTACGACGCAGAGATGAAGCGCGCTGAAGACGAGTTCAACAGCAAATACGAAGAGTTTCTCGACGTACAGAAAGACCTCGTGCCTGCCATCCTGCGCAAGCGCCAGGCTGAACTCCAGGAGATGATGCAGAAGAACATCAACTTCAAGAACGAGTCGCAGCGACTTCTGAAGCAGGCAGAGGCAGACGCCTTCGCGCCGGTGAAGAACAAGCTCTACAATGCCCTCACAAAGGTAGGTCAGGCGCAGGGCTACGCCTTCATCCTCAACACCGACGGCGACGCCTGCCCGTACGTCAACCCCGAAATGGGCGAAGACGCTACAGAGCTTATCAAAGAAGCGCTGAACTAAAGGCAGAAAGCTGCTACATATTAGGAAAAAAGAAAATTGATAATTGAAATTGCTGACCGCCGTAAATACACGGCTGCCACAGGTTTCAATTATCAATTTTCGCTTTATATAAAATAGAAAATTATGCCATTTCCCTCTAATCCCGGTCCAATCGGTGTTTTCGACTCTGGTTACGGCGGACTCACCATCCTTCACGGCATCCGCCAGCTCCTCCCGCAGTACGACTATATGTACCTCGGCGACAACGCACGCGCCCCATACGGCTCGCGCTCCTTCGAAGTGGTCTACCAGTTCACGCGTCAAGCGGTTCTGAAACTCTTCAGCATGGGTTGCCACCTCGTCATCCTTGGCTGCAACACAGCCTCAGCAAAAGCGCTGCGCAGCATTCAGCAGCGCGATCTGCCCGTGCTCGACCCCGACCGTCGCGTGCTTGGCGTCATCCGCCCCACGGCAGAGGAGGTTGGCAAACTAACAAAGACACGTCATGTGGGCATACTCGCCACAGAAGGCACCATCAAGAGCGATTCGTACAAGATAGAGATTCAGAAACTCTTCCCCGATATTGAGGTTTCGGGCGTTGCCTGCCCGCTTTGGGCTGCGATAGTAGAAGCCGGCGAAGCAGACTCGCCCGGCGCAGATTACTTCGTGAAGAAGCGCATCGACCAACTGATGCGCAAGGATCCGCTCGTCGACACCATCATCCTCGGTTGCACCCACTATCCGCTGCTCATGAGTTCGGTTGTGAAGAACGTTCCAGACGGAGTGCGCATAATGGCGCAGGGCACCTACGTAGCCAACTCGCTTGCCGACTACCTCAACCGTCATCCCGAGATGGAGCAAAAGCTCACAAAAGGCGGCACATGCCGCTATTTCACCACAGAAAGCGAAGAACGCTTCCGCGAAACAGCCCGCATCTTCCTACACGAAGACGTCAATGTCAATCATGTGAACATTGACAGCGAGAAGATGTAAGGGTGAGGTGGTGAATAGCTGCTTACATTCCAACCATGCAAGCATATAGAGGAATGTTTGTCATCCAGTCTTGCTCTTTATAAGGAAGCATGGAAAAGCGTACAGCCTTAAGCTCTGGATTATTGGTGATGAAGGTTCTAAGCGACTTCGACTTTACATTGACCTCCGCTTTTACTTCTATCGGCACCACCTTGCCATGATGTTGCGTAAGAAAATCTATTTCTATCGTTGAATTGCTTATCGAGTGGTAGTAGAGCGACATACCCAAAGCTTTTAGCTGAGTGAAAACATATAGTTCTGTAAAAGCACCTTTGTATTCTGAAAACACGTTGTCTCCGACAAGCATTGCCTCGGCTGGTGTTTCTGTCATAGCGCCCATCAGTCCTACATCAAGCATAAAGAGTTTGAAGGCATCGGTGTCTTCATAGAACTTAAGAGGCAAACGAGGAGCATTGACTCTAATGACTTTATATGCCAACCCCGCATCAATCAGCCATTGGATGCCCATTTCGAAATCTACAGCTCTGGCGCTTTTCTTTACAGCTCCATAGATGAATTTCTTGTTCTCCTTAGCAAGTTGAGCAGGAATGCTATCCCATACCATGTTGATTCGTGGCACTTCGCGTGCTGGGGCATGTTTGGAAAAGTCGCGACGATAGTCTGCAAGAATTTGTTGCTGTATGCTTCTTACCTCTTGCAGACCCTTTTGTTCAGCATGAGCCAATACAGCGGCAGGCATACCTCCTACATAATAGTATTGGCGTAAGAGACTGATAAGATCCTTTTCAAGCATATTGATGACCGTCCAGTTTTTGCTTTTTAAGATACTTAACAACTGTGTCTTGTTCATTGCATTCAGAAATTCGAGAAAAGACATGGGGTAGAGACGTAACTCCTCCACTTTGCCAACGGGATAGGACACGCCGTTATGCAGCGAAAGTCCCAACAAGGAACCAGCAACGATGATGTGAATATCGGGTGTTTCCTCGCAGAAAAACTTCAAAGCTTCTAAAGCCTTGGGACAATCTTGTATCTCATCGAGCACTACAAGAGTATCGCCAGGTGTGATATCCACTTGGCTGATAGCTGATAATGCCATTATAATATCTGCCGTACTTTCACCTTTTTCAAATACTTCTCTGACTTTTAAATTACGGTCAAGACTGAAGAAGGCAAACTTCTGATATTCTTGTTCTCCGAATTTACGCAGGATATAGGTCTTGCCTACTTGTCTTGCTCCATTGAGAATCAAAGGCTTGCGTGACTCTTTCTCTTTCCAATCTAACAATTGTTTATATATATCTCTCTGCATGATTACGTCATTTATGATGAATGTTTGTTGCAAATATACACTTTTTCTGACGAATAAGCAACCAAACTACACACTTTTTCTGACGAATAGCCAACTAAACTACACACTTTTTCTAACGAATAATCAATCAAACCACACACTTTTTCTGACTTTACACATATTTATATATTACTGTCCGGTAAACATTTAGGGCGCACCCGACAACCGTCAGCACATCTGCTGTGGCAAGGCTATGATTGTGGCATATTCCCGCCCAATAGCGATGAAGATACACAAGCGCATCCTTGAACTTCGGCCTGAATGGACGGAGAAAGTGAAGGTGGTTATGACCAGCGGCAATAAAGACCCTGAGGAATGGGCAGACATCATCGGTGGCAAGGCATACAAGAAGGAGCTTGCCAAGAAGTTCAAGGATGAGAACGACACGATGAAGATAGCGATTGTCGTTGACATGTGGCTGACAGGCTTCGACGTTCCATCATTGGCCACGATGTATGTCTATAAGCCAATGAAAGACCATAACCTGATGCAGGCAATAGCCCGAGTGAACCGAGTGTTCCCGGAGAAGGCCGGCGGCTTGATTGTAGACTATGTAGGTATCGCAGCAGCCTTGAAGGATGCCATGAAACGTTATACCAAGCGCGACCAGAGCAACTACGGCAACAACGACATCAAGGATAGGGCATACTCAGAGTTCAAGGAAAGGCTTGAAATCTGCCGTGACCTCCTGCATGGCTATGATTACAGCAATTTCCAACATGGAAGCCCTGCCGAACGCGCCCGGCTGATTAAGGGAGCGGTCAATCACATGATTGCGCCTGACAAGGCCATTGACTGTAAAGACTTCATAAAGAACGCCTCACTTCTCCGTCAGGCAGTGACCCTCTGCCGCTCGCTCCTCATTGGAGAAGAACGCTTTGAGGTTGGCTTCATGGAGTCGGTACGCACACTGATTGTTCGACTCCAAAGACCCGGGAAGGTGACAAAGAGGGAAATCAATCAGCGCATTGCGGCTCTCATTGAGCAGAGTGTAACCAGTGACGGTGTGGTGAATCTCTTTGATGAACAATCCGAATTTTCGCTCTTTGATGAGAAATTCATGGAAGAGGTAAGGAAGATGAAGGAAAAGAACCTCGCAGTCAAGTTGCTCGAAGACCTGATACGCGGACGTGTCCGTACGCTGACACGCTCAAACCTTGTCACTGGCGAGCTGTTCAGCAACCGCTTCAGCGAAACCCTCAACCGTTATATCAATGGATTGTTGAGCAACGAGGAAGTCATACAAGAGCTTTTAAAGATGGCTCAGGAGATGATGAAGGCAGAGCAGCAGGGCAATGACCTTGGCCTGACAAACGAAGAGAAGGCTTTTTATGATGCCCTGACCCGTCCACAGGCTGTTAAGGACTTCTATTCAAATGAGCAGCTGGTTGAATTGACAAAAGAACTGACTGACATGCTCCGCAAGAACAGAACCATTGACTGGAATCGCAGAGAGTCAGAACGTGCCAATATGCGCCGACTGGTCAAGCGATTGTTGAAAAAATACAATTACCCACCTGAAGAAGCAGAAAATGCCATGAACATAGTATTGAAGCAGTGCGAACAGTGGGCAGAAAATCAAGACATGTAACTGACAACTATAAATCAAGATGGTTTATATTCGTCGAACTCACATTATTTTATTTACTGCCCGCTTGCCACTATTTTACAGACGACGTGACCCCCACCTGCGCCAAGCGGCGCGGCGGGACCAAGCACATTCGCAAAAACACGACGCAAAGAAAGATTTTGAACGGGAGAAAGAAGAAAAACGACGATTTGACGATGAGCTTTCATATTTTTTTTGTAAATTTGCCAAAGAGACGGAAACGGACCAAGAGACGCCGGCACCCTGCATACGCCGACACACAAAAGGGCGGCTGCAAGACACACATTGCAAGGATGTCGGTGTCACACGGGACACTCTGCCGCCACAGCCGACACTTGAGGACGGGAAGACGACGCGCACGCCTGCACAACGAGCATGACAATGACGGCAGGGCGGCAAGGCAGCATGACAGAAAAAGACATACATATCAATTAACCTAAAAGACACTTTTATGAAGAAACTTCTACTCACTATCATTTCATCGCTCGCGCTGGGCGGCATGGCCACGGCACAGCAGACAGACGCGGCAGTAGCGGCGGCAGACACGCAACCGAGGAAAATAATATCGCAGCAGCCTGACGGCGAGCTCAAGGAGTATTACCGCACAAGCACGGGCTATTACAACAATTTTGGCACGCTCACGCACGTGGACGTGGACGGCTATGTGGGCAAGGTGGTGTTTGACGACAGAAAGAGGGTGTATTTCTATAACATCTTCTCAAAGGTATACAACTATGCGTGGCTCAGGGGCAACATCGACGGCAATATCATAAGGATAGACATGCCGCAGGCCGCCTATGAGACGCTCAACCTTGATGAAAACGACAGATATTACTACACGGTGTACTACGCCAACAAGGTAAAGGTAAATGATGACGGCTTTGAGCTGGACTCTGAGAAAAACTACATAGAGCTGGAGGTGATGGAGGACGGCTCCATAGTGCAGAGGGGCGACGACATGATAGCACTGTGCGACGAGAACGGTGACTGGCTGTGGTATGGCGACACCCATCTGAACTACCAGGTGTTTGACAGCACCATACCCACCGCCCCGAAGACAGCCGTGACGGAGGAGTGGAAGCTCTTTTCCGGCAACATGGCGGAGACTGTCAACGTGAGCATAGAGGGTGACAGGATGTATGTGGACCATATCAACCCCGAAATGCCCGAGGCGGTGGCTATGGGAGTGATAGAGGGCGACAAGGTGAGGTTTGCCACAGACCAGTATCTCGGACAGAACGGCGCATACTACTCTTTTTTCAAGAGCGCGGAGTGGGGCGAGATTTATGACGACAGATATGATACGTATTATGAGGACTACAAGGCCACGGACGAGATAGTCTTTGACTATGACACGGCGAGAAAGAGGCTGAAATCGAGCGAGGCGTTCCTGCTGAACTACGGCAAGAGCGACGTGTTCTACAAGATAGACTACGACAAGCCGTCTCTCAAGTTCATCAAGACCCCCACCGAGGCCACCAAGCCGCTGGGCGCGGAGTTTGTGAGCGTCACGCCCTACAGCCAAAGCAAGGGATGGGGCGAAGCGGTGTTTAACCTGCCGCAGGAGGATGTCAATGGCGACGTGCTTAGCCCCTCGCAGCTCACCTATCAGCTATACTTTGACGGCGAGCTGAAGTCTTTCGGACCCGACCAGTATGAAAGACTCGTAAGAGAGATGGACACATTTGGCTATAATTTCACCGACGACTGGGACATCTTCGTGGACGGCAGCAAGCACACGTTCTACTTCTATGATGACATAAACACGATAGGCGTGAAGGTCATCAACACATTCGGAGGCAAATCTGTCGAGTCGGACATCGTGACCTATGACCTGGCCACCCAGACAGGCATAGATGACGTGGCAGGCAGCAGCCGTGTGACAGGCGTGAGCTACACCAACATTGCAGGATGCAGGGTTGGCGCAGGCACAAAGGGCATATTGCTCAAGACCGTCACCTATCAGGACGGAAGCACACGCACAGTGAAAGTGGCAAGATAGGCCGTGCAGAGAAATAAAAGGAAGTGTAGAATGTCCGCATAACGGGCGTTCTGCACTTCTTCTGCAATAATTTAGCCGATTTCATTTGACAGAATTAAATAAAATATCTATATTTGCAGGGGGAAAAGACTTTTTGCAAACAACAGCAAAGAAGACCCAAAGAGAGTGTTATGTCACTGATTACTATTAACTTATTAAAGTCTATAAACATCACTATGAGGAAATCTCTACTCAGCCTTGGATTGTTCATGTCGCTGTCGGCAGGCATGGCATCCGCACAGTCGGTACTGGTGTCAGACAACATCAACGTGCCAGTGGGCGACCAAAACCACATGTTCATCAAGTCATTGTCGGAGACCGTCAAGAGCTATCTTGAGACCAAGCCAAGAATAGCCATCGAGTTCGTGTCTTCCAACTCCACGGTGGTGGAGAGCGGCGGCCCGTGGTTCAGAGGCCTTAAAAAGGGCAACGCCGAGGTCAGGATGCAGATTTATGAGGAGTCAAGCATGAAAGACTATCCCGACTATGAGAAAATGCTGGAGGAAGTCGTGTTTCAGGTGAGCGTAAAGGACGAGGTGCCTGCGACCCTTCCCAAGTATTTCACCGGCTGGGGCGAACAGCGCAGCGATGTCAGCGCGGCCATGTATGAGCTCTACGAGCCGTTCAACGAGACCTTCGCTGTCATGAATCCCTCCATGTCAGAGGAAGACCTTGCCCCGTTTGAGCTGGGCTACACCGGCGACTATGAATATCCGCTGGTGTACTCCTATTTCAACGAAGACGGACAGCTGCTCGCCTATTATATTGTCACAAACAACGCCAACAGAATTGGATACAAGAGCGAGTCGGAGGTGACGGCGGCCCTGGAGCAGGACGGATACGAACTCTTCGGCTATGAGGAGTCAATGGGCATGCCCGCACTCTATAACAAGGACACGCAGACGCTCGTGACGGGCGGCGTAGTGACAATGCAGGGACAGTATTTCCGCTATCTCGCGTTTGAATATGAGCCCGAAGACCCCACAGGCATCAACGGACTGACCGCAGAGCCTGACCCGCAGGCCAAGGTGACGGTGGGCGACGGCTGCATCACCATCATTGCCACAGACAAAATAGCAGGCAAGACAGTGAATCTCTACACCATGGGCGGACAGCTGCTCAAGAGCGTAAGGCTCGCGGCAGGCACCAACACCATAAGCGTGGACACCACAAAGCCCGTGATGGTGAAGGTGGGCAGAAACCAGACCGTGAAGGTAGTGAAATAAGCTCACTCGCAAGTTTATCACAAAAAACATACATACATAACTATATACAAAAAGACTATTAACCTGAGTTCGGGATAAGCGACTGTCGTTTTTCTTGCTATGCCAGATTTCCGACCGGCTCATAGTCCATTTCCGATTGCGGTGCTTACGCCCGTCTGGCTCACAAATGGACATGCGTGCAATTTCCTTATCATATTCTTGGCAAAAATCATCGATAATACAGAAAATTTCCGTAATTTTGTTCTTGGTAATCTCCATAACTATAGTATCCTTTAATTTTATAATTAATTGATTCACAATCATAAAGGTACTAAAAATTATTGAGAT
>JALEVZ010000066.1 GCA_022788105.1 Prevotella sp.
CATCATCGTTGTGCCTTTGCTGATGTTGCGTGCCGGCCTGGCAGCACGCTGCACAGTCTTGATTGTGCCGAAGCCACGCAGCAGGATGGGTTCATCCTTGGCGAGTGCGTCGGCGATGATTTCAACGATACCCTCTACGGCGTGAGCAGCCTGTGATGGTGTGAGGTTGGAACGATTAGCCAGTTCCTTGGCGATTTCTTTACGTGTCATAACTTTTTAATTTTTATTGTTAAACTTGCAATTCTTTTTCTTTTGTAATTGGTTATAGAGCAACCGGAGTTGCCTGATGTCCTCTTGTTGTTTGAGGGACAGTTCCTGCTTACGTGCCATTGCGATGAGGCGAGGCAACTTGTCCAAGAGCTGTTCGAATTGACGGTTGGAAATTTCTATCATGCATTCATAATTGTTAAAAATACTGTCTGATAGTTTATTGTTTTACGGCACTATTTTCAACCTCTTTCTTCCTCGCCTCCATCTGTACGATAATGTTATCAATGGTCTTGCCGGAGTATTCCTCGGCTATCTCCTTCAGTACGGCTATCTGTGCGACAAGCCTTGTATATTCTCCTTGTGTCATAGCTTGAATTTGTTTATGATTACTGTCTCGCCATCCTTGGTGTGAATATGCTGTTCGACTTCCGTAACGTTGGGCATCACCTGGACGTTACCGCCATAGATGTTGATTTCGATGTTGTTCTTGCTCATGGTTTTAATCCAAATAAAGTTCCAGATGCTTGCCCCGTAGCGTTGGACGCTTTTCGATGATTTTCTCAAAGACATCCTTGATGTCGATTTTGAAGAGTGGGTTGTACTTATAAGCCAGCGTCATTACGAAACGGCCCTTGTGCATTACGTCGATAAATATTGTTTTCATACGCTTTCAGTCCTCCATAATTCCGAATGGTATGCCATCGGCAAAAGTATATTCATAATCTTCTAATGCTGTGACAAAACCAACATAAGAATTTTCCATATAATATTCTTTTATTGTTGTTTCGGAATGCGGTTGCATTTCGGGAGACAATTCTATTTTATCTTCATCAACACTTATGATACAATAATAACAACTATCGTTTTTACTATATATCCACCCAAACGGCTGATGTTTCAGCATCTCGTTCCAACACTCTTCTTGGCTTTTGAATGGCCTGTAGTTTCGTTCTGGCTTTATACGATAAATTAGATTTGGATTCCATGACGGATAGCATGTTTCAAACCAACGCCTGCCGTCTAAACTTTGCTCTATTGCCTTACCCTCTGCATATGCCTGTATGAAAGGCAGCATTTCTTTTGCTTCTTCTCTTGTCATAATCAATCCTCCATATTTACGAAAACTTCAAGCGGCTCATCTTCCCATTTGAGCTCTTTATAATCATTTTCATTTAAACCAAAACTTTCAAAATGGTAACCAGTCAACAAAATAACACTTTCATCCATAATGCTGCCACAAAATTGAGTATCAGTTCTATAGGGTTTACCAATGTAAAGAAAAAGCGTACCATCTTTGTCTCTGGCCACATAGAAATGCGCCCTGTTCACAGGTTCCTCCCGTTTTGCAGCGTATACTATGCAAATAGTCATAAACATTGCTATTCCGCCCAGTATGAACGCTATAAAATACATAATCCAATCCATAATCAATCCTCCCAATATCTGTAATACTCAGGTGCCTCGTCTGTTGTGCCTACAAGTTGCTTGGTTTCATCGTTATAGGGTATGCAGTATGTATATGAGTTACCAATACATCTGTAAGGATATGCCTTACTTTCATCCTTGTGAGAGTAAAAATCAACCTTCCACATAGTGTCCGAGTGATCATTTACAAGTACCTTGTCGAACGGCTGCAATGTCATAGGGTCAAACTTCCAACTTTTGTACCACGGAGCTGTAAATTTAGACCAATCACGGCAATCCTTTGAAGGCCACAAGAGACAACTTGCAGGACAATCTATGCTACACCAGCCCTCTTTGGTGTAGCATGTGCGACATCCATCGGTACGTTTTACAAATATCGGAGAGTTCCAACTTTTATCAATACACATAAACCGCACTTTCCCATAATTGTCACTCCAAAATTCCCAACCTTCTGGGCAGTTCGCTAAAATCTTAGTCAAATCAATGTTCTCGTTCATAGTTTTTATTTTTTTAGATAAAATATTCTGTTTCTTACTGTTCGCCATCATCCTCGTCGGCCTGGACCACCCTTAGACCATGCTTCCTGGCCGTAGCCTCCATACGTGTCGAGCGGAGCGTAAGGCTGTCATAACATACACTCCATGCTGAGCTGGGGTCGGCAAAATAGTTGCGCTTCTTCACCATAAGGTGTTTCTGTTGCGATGCACGATGACTGATAGGGTCCAGCGTAATGCGCAGCGATGTCTTCTGCTCCAGACCGTATTTCCGTCTCAGCCTCTCCTTACGTACAAGCTCCTTACGCCTCTCAGACCACAAGCGCATGGTCTCCTTATACTTGCGAGGGTCTGTCTCCCTGAGCCGCGTGATAGGGCAGAAGCCCGCAGCTCTCTTTTTCCTTGCGGCCTCCATGCAGGCCTCAGACGGTCTCTTGCCACGCATAGAGTCATAGTAGCCGTTGCGCTCACATGTTTTTTTTATGTCACGTGCCTGCTCCTTGCGGATAACCTTCATGTTTTTTTTCAGGCCGAACTCCCGCTTGAAACGCTGGACTGTGGAGAATGAGATGCCGAACCACTGCATGATGCGTCGGTTGGAGTGAATAGTGAACAGGCGGCAGAACTTCTGCTTCAGCTCTCCTTCCATGTAATACGCCATTGTACCATTCTTGCCATTAGGACGCATGGGAACAGGATACTTTGGCTTTGTATTCGACTTGGTCGGTGTACGTGTGTTGTTAAAGCTCATATATTCATGTCGTTAAGGAAGCTGCGAAGCTCTGCAAGCTGTGACACGGACAGCCACAGGTCCTTGTCACCAACATACAGATGGCAAAACGCCTCGCCCTCGCGGATTAATTTCATGTTCATAGTTCTCTGTTGTCACTTTATGATGAAACGTCTCGAGCCAGCCATAGTGCGCTGGTATTCAGCGTAGAGTTCCGGGCGTTCGGCCGCAAACAGCTTCTCGTTGAACTTCGTGCTATCCTTGGCTGTCTTCCAAGTAGCGATGACGATAGGATTATGCTCCTTGGTGCCAGCCATGCAGAGCGTGTCGGCATCAGCCATGAACGTCTTCACCCGGTCCTCAATCTCTTTCTTCTGCCGTGTAAGCTCGTCGAGCTGAGGCTTGATACTTTTGAGGATGTTGAGGTCGTCCATGAGTTCCTCTGTGACCTCAACAGTCTTGCCGGTAGTAGAACGAGGGAACTTGATTTGAATGTCTTCAATAGTTGTTACGGGAGGCTCTTGGTCGCCGACGATGCAGTCTCGCCAAAACTTTTCAAGCTGCTCCACCATGTAAGCATAGAAATCGGCGTCGAAGTTGATGTCACGATAGCCGAACTTACGTCCTCGTATGAGCCAAGCGAGAGAGCCTTGACGGTAGCCCATCACGCCGAGTTGGTACATGAGCTGGCAGAACCAGTACTTAGGCAGGTCGGTATCGTCAATATCCATTTGTGTGGTCTTGCACTCCAAGATACCCTTGTTGTCGTTGCTGTGCTTACCCTCCAACCAATAAGTGCGGTCGGGTGACACGCGCAAAAAGTCACGTTCGGTGTCGACTGCGAGCCAGTCGCCCTCGGAAGCCTTGATAACCTGCCGTCCACTCTCCTGCTCGAAGTAGGTGGCGACTGCACTTTCAAGAATGTGACCGGCACGCATGGCTTCGTTTTCCTCTACGCGAGATGACAATCCTTTCTTGCGTCTCCAAAGCTGGTAGGGGGTTTCCCATGGGTTAACACCGAGGATTGTGCCGACTTCTGACGAGCCGATACCCTTTTCACGCTGTGCGAGCCATCCTTGACGGTCTGCTGGTCTTATAATTTGGAATGCCATAATTGAATTACTTTTAATGGTTACTGATTGAAACTTGAAATGTGGGCAGATGTTACTCGATGTTTTCACACCTGCCCACTGGGATACTCGGTTATTGCTGTGCGAACAGTTCACCTGTTTCGGTGTCAACACGCTGTCCATCGGCGGTCTCTACTGGAGCAGGTGCTTTGTAGGTCGTCTTGCGAGTGGTCTGCTTCTGCATGGCAGCGGTAACAGCATCAGCAGGCTTCCCACTTGTGTTAGCGGTAGGAGAGGGCGCAGCAGCTTGTGCGGCCGGCTGTACTGGTTCTTGTTCTGTACCTGCATTTTCATCGGTTGGAGCATCGGTAATTGGAGGTTCGGGAATATCGTCGTCCTGTGACGATGTGATAACAGGTGCATCAACGATTTCATCATAGACGGCATCCTCTGCTTCTTCCTTGGTCAGGAAGCCCATAGAGATTTCGGGAGCATAGGCGCGAGACCAAAAAGCAGCAGAGCGATAGATAAGCATCTGGTCTGGCATGGTGAGCCACTTGGAGCCCGCTTTCTTAGTCCATCCCTCCTTTTCTGCCATTTCCATAGTAACCCATACAGAACAAAGAGCCTCCTTGTGTTCCTTGTCGCTTTTCTCGTAGGCATATGCACGGCAACCATATTGCTGTGTTCCGCGTTTTCCGATGAACTGGTAACGGAGAGGTGTGAAGCGGCCGCTCATGTTGATGCATGAGATAAGGAACTTGGAAGACCAGGCAGGATTTCCGTTGACTACGTAGAGGTTCTGCATCACCATCAGTGGATTGGCTTGCATACGTTGAGCCATGTCGATAGCTATTACGCAGTTGCCGATGTTGCCACGGTACGATTGCGGCACGATAGTTGATTGCACGTACATGTTTGCCATACGCTGTTGGATTTCGAACGTCTTCTGCGCTTGATAGGCAGGGTTCAGCAGGAGTTCACGGCTCTCCTGAACGGTAAGTTGCATTTCTTTTGCCATGATTTGTTGTTTTTTAGATGTTTGACTTGATGGATATTGATTCCATGATAATTTGTCTGTTGTTTGTGCCACGGGTGGGTAACGCTCCCACGCTCAACCGTTTCTTGGTTCCCTGCAGGTTGCTCTATTTTGCCTGCTTTCCGTGGCGTGTGGCGGTCTGTTGCCGCCTGTCACCGGTTTAAAGCCTTCACAGGGGGATGCCCTTCCGTTGGCTTGATATGTTGTGCTTGTTTGGGTCGTGCTATAGATAGTCGATAAAGTAGCGCACGTGCTCCTTTGTGTTGGCGCTTGTCATGTGGTCGTACTCGAAGCCATACCTTGTGGCTTTGAGGTTGCTGCCCTTTGTCTTATGGTGCTGGATGTAGTGATACCACATATCGTTGAGGGCTCTTCGTGCAGCAAGCTTAGCCCTGTGGTTGCAGTCCTGCTGTGTGAAACGTTTGATGACGGTTGGCCGTCCGTTGTTGATGGTTTTGTAAATTGCGTAGTCCATAATGTTTGTCGTGATAATCGGTTGTTGCTTATAGTGGCAGGTGCAGGGCTCGAACCTGCTTGGCAGTGTGGTATTTTAGGATTCTTCACTGTGCTGGTTTTGCCGTTCTACCATGTTGAACTAACCTGCCGTGTGTCTCTCCTTATGCGTCTCACGACGGAGGAGAGACGATGAATTTTAACAACTAACTAATAGACTTATGAAAAGAAAATTAAAAACCTAATGGTCTATCCGTATCTCCAGTGAATGTAGTCTGCTTCACCGGCGAAGCCGTGGCTTGTCCATTCGTCTTCGTATGGGTTGTCTTCTTCCCACTGCTCAACGGTCTCGCTCCAGTCTGGCAGTCCGTCCGCAATGGCTTTGCAGAGTATCGGGCACTCGCCTTCGCTGGCGTTGTCGTGGACGATGACAACGGAAGTGTTTCCGCAGTGGTCCATACAGAGATCTATGTAACCGTCGTTGGTGTCGACGGTACATGCTGCGCTTCGTGCGTCCTCAGCTCCGTTGGTATCGCACTCGTCATTGATTGCGCGTACCATGGCCTCATAGCACTCGTTTATCAGCTCCTGAATGTGCGGTATCTGGGTTTTCGGTTTGTTGTGGCTCATTGTTCCCATGCTTAATAGTTCTCGATTAGTGCGTCCTTAACGAAGAGGAGTTTCCCCTGCTTGCTGTTTCCCTGCTTGACATGCGGGAAACGTCCTGCAATCTGCCTCATGCGCCCCGGTGAGATGTGTAGTATTGCTGCGGCCTCTTTCGTTGACACCATGACGGGGGTTTTTCCGTCGTCACCGTTGTGCTTCTTCAGCAGACGCACCACTATTGTCGCAGCCTTGTAGGCTATTGCATCAATGTCCTTGGCTGTGAGCTCTATGGGCATGGTCAGTCCTCCTCGGTTACTTCGTTCAGCTCGTTGAGCTTTCCGTGTCTGTGCCAGTAGCTGCCGAGCATGCAGGCGATGTATGCGAGGAGAAATCCTGCCGCCTTGGTGATGACGAGCCTGAACATGTCGTCGCACTCGCCCAGGATGAGTATCAGTGCCGGGGCCGCGATGATGAGCAGCACGTGTGTGCGCCAGTTGAAAAATGGTTTGATTGACTTTTCCATAATCTTTGTTTTTTAAGGGTTATTGCATATTGCACCAAGGTTCCTTTGCGTACTCGACGTAGCAGCGAAGCGCATTGCAGTAGCGGCCATTGATGGCGTTATGTGCCTTTGGGCAGGTAGCGCAATAGGGATTGGTCTTTGTGCTCATATCAGTTGCGCTTGATGATGATGGTCGCACCGTTGTCAGGTGTTGATACTTCGAACTCTATTTTTTCCAGCCTCTGGTTGAGGCGTGTGGCCGCACTCTTCACGGTGCTCAATGGAGAGAACTCCTTGCACGATACCGTTACGGTATGTCCCTTGGCTATAGTGAGGAGGCTCTCGGGTGTGTTGACTTGCGTCTCTCGTACGACGCGAAATTCAGATTTTGCCATTTTTATTCGTGTATTTACTTAAAAATGTTTATATTTGCGGTTTGAAAACAAGCCTGTTGCATGGCAACGGGGCTTAAAGTTGGTGCAAAGATAAGGCGTTTTGTTGAATTATCCAAAGAAAGCCTTATCATTTAAACTTTATTAACGATAATAATCATAAAAATGCCTTATGACAGGACAGGAACTAAAACTTAAATTGATTGAGGCTGGTAAAAGCCAAAAAGACATTGCAGAGCTTTTAGGAGTGACTGCGCAGTCGCTTTCTTCTGTTTTATCTGCTAAAGATGTTCGCTCTGGCACACTTGAAAGAATAGCAGAGGCTATCGGTGTAAAGATGTCATTCTTTTATCCGACTGAGGGCAGTGGATTTTCCATTGCCGGTAACAACAACATATCGGGTAACAACAATGCTGTTGGCAATGTGACCGTTGGTGATAACTCTGCTGTATTACAGGAGCGTGTCACCATGCTGGAGAGGCTATTGGATGAAAAAGAGCGGACGATTAAAATCTTGATGGAGAAATGAAGAACATCATAGTTAATTTAATCATTCAATTGCTTTGGATGTTCGTAGCACTTTTTATTGGATATTGGCTGGCATCAATAATTTTCGATGCCTTGTTGTGGCAATGTATATTTAGCGGAATCTTTTCTGTGTTAGCCTATTTTCTAATGATGTGGCTAACAGCAACATTCAAAGCCCTAAAAGACCCTGATGTACAGATAGCATCAGAGTTAAGAATGTCTGTAAAGCGTTACCGACACTACCAACGTCTATACGATGAATATCAAGAATTCATGGCTGAACATGGTGTTGATTCACACGCTTCAGAAGAAAAGTTTAAGGAGATATTTAAGCAGATTGAAATCCCTAATGAATGGCGCAGATACTGTGCGTATCGTGAGGAAAAAACAAGAAATGAATTGTTAGGACGATTAAAATATTGATGTAACGATGAGCGAAGGACATATACAGACATTTAAGCCTTTTCGATATATCGTCATAGCGTTGCTAATAGCTACGTTCTTTGGCGGTCTGTACCTTAATGCGCTTAATCATAGATATAAATCTATTGGTGGTGTAGTGGTCATGGATACATGGACAAAAAAACTTCTTGTCCCCGATAGTGCAGGAAACTATAAGACCGCAAACCCCTATGTAAATCGCATTGCACCATGAGCAGTAAAGAAGACATAGCATTTCGCAAGCTGTCCATGCTGATGGAAGCCGTAACAGAGGCGAATGAACGTGAGACGCTGAAAAATGCCGCACAACCGACTTTTATCAGCGGGGTGGGACAACTATCCACGAACGACGAGAAAATCGATTGTGGCGCATCTAACGAAGTCTCAGAGGTATTTTGCGGACGTTGTTCGCTGGACGAACTGAAAGCTGCAGCGTTCGAGGTGCTGCTTCTCAATCCCGGTTGCGACCAAAGTGACTGGACAAATATCCTCGTTGAGCAATACGGAACAGAAGTGGTGGACGCATACGGCAAAGACCCTGCAGAAGCCTACGCCTCGTTGGCAGACCTCTGGGAAAGCCCGTATTTCGACACGAACAGCGGGCTGGAATACGACTACAAGACATGGGCAAAAGCCTTTGCCACAGAAAAGTCTGTGATGATGTATCATGATATGTCTTGTAATAAACGATAATAGCATTGTAATACAATACTGATGATTGTTTCTGCTAATAGCTGATACACAACAAGTTACATCTTAAAAAATATCCCTCATCTTCCGCAAAATAAATTGGGAAGTCACGAGGTGGCTTCCCATTATTTTTTGTTGGTTTTCAGTGAGTTAAGATGGTAAGACTATGATTGTCAGTAGTTTATTTTGCCTATAAGGGGATATAGTTCCCTCGGATTGTATATATAATCATAGCCTATAACGAAATATCATAATGCATAAATGTAATACCATGTGTTTACTTTGAGTAATACCAACATGGTTTGCGGCATAATTAACATTTAAAACCAACGATTTTATGGGAGTACCAATTTTCAAACTTATCTATGACAGGCAGAAACGAGCATCCCGAACCAAGGAGGGTGCTATCGAGTTGCGAATTACGTACAACCGTGTACAACGGTTTGTGACTACTGGTGTGAGAATTTATCCAAACCAATGGAAGGATGGCGTTATAATCAAGCGCCTGGACGCGTTGGAGTTGCAGCGAACGCTTGACTTGTTTGTCGCTGAGGCGCGAAAGATTGTGAATGGATTGATGGAGAGGGGCGAGCTTGACATGATGACCATTGCGTCCGTTATCTCTGGCCGGCAGAAGAGATCATCTGTTGAGAATGTTTCGGAGAGACGCCTGCTGATAGACTATTTCAACGAGCGTGCTATTGTGCGCAAGTACGGCCGTTCAGCTGACAGCCAGGAGCGTTACAACCGTTTTCTGCGTTGGTTTGAGTCGTGGGGTGTGATGGTGACTTTCGCGGACATTACTGAGCTTAACGTGCTCAAAATGGACGAGGCTCTCGCCAGACGAGGCATGAAGCCGTACTCGAAATGGAACAATTATCACAGGTTCCTGAATTCGTTTATACTGGATGCGATTGAAGACGGAATCATGCGCAGGAACCCTTACAGGCGTCTGCACATTGATAAGGACAAGTCGAGTGGCGGCATAGGCAAATATCTCACACGCGAGGAGTTCAGGAGGATAGAGTGTGTTAAACCTCCTACTGCTTTTCTGATGCATGCCCGTGACATGTTCGTTTTCCAGACCTACACTTGCCTCTCGTATACGGACCTTGCGGGCTTTGACCCTTCGGGAATAAGGGTTGTCAAGGGCAAGCGCATGTATGTTGGCCATCGAGGAAAGACGGGGCATGAGTATACGTTCCTTGTGCTACGGCCTGCCTGGGATGTTCTGGTACGCAATGGCGGTAGATTGCCGATGATGAGCAACGTGAAGTACAACGAGTGCCTGAAGGTCCTTGCCGTGATGGCAGGCATCGACAAGCCATTGAGCAGCCACTGGGCGAGGCATACCGGTGCGACCATGCTGCTGAACAGTGGCGTTGACATGGAAATCGTGTCGAAGGTTCTTGGGCATAGCAGCACGAAGATTACCCGTGAGGTGTATGCCAAGCTTCTTGACGAGACCGTTGCGGACGCAATGAGTGAGTTCGAGCGCAGGCTTGTGAAATGATTTATCTTTTGCGAGGCTTCTCCATCACGGCGAAGCCTTTTTTTTGAAATCTTCTCTCACGCGCGTCTGTACGTGCGCGTCGACGACGACGAGAATAAGAAAATTTATTTTCTTTATATATTTCTTTTCTTTTCTTTTCTTTACTTTGTTTACTTTACTTTGTAGCGATAATTTTTTGTCGCAATGCGATACTTTTGCGATAATTTTTTGTCGCAATGCGATACATAAAAATGTAAAACGCTGATTTACAATGAAATAAAGCGGCCACAATTTGCAGCCGCTTTACTACATACAGTAAACAGTAGTAAAGTTTACTCTTCAGACGGTGAAGCGATGTCCTCGCCGGCAGCGAGGCGTGCAATGCGTTCTGATAGCGTACGGTTGTCATCGACGATTGTCATGTCAACGCTTGTTGACTGCATCTGAGGCGTGTGGAACTTCAACAGCTTTATTTCGGCATCGACACGGCTTTGCGGGTCAAGTGCATTGCAGTCAATGTCAAACTGAGAGACTATCGCACCTGTCTTCTTTCCTTTCTCATCTATCTCCTCAATGCATGGTGTAAAGTATTTCACCGAGTGTTGTCGGAGAAACGTCTTCAATGGCTTGTCTTTGTTTGGAGTCCCTGCGGCACGACCGCCGAGCCGTCCGCGCCCATCTCCTTGTTTACGTGGCATATAATTGAATTTTGTTTTCTAAATCAAAACTTAAAATGTTGATGCAAAGATAGTGTTGTAAATTCGCACATGACTTATAAGTTTTGTTTAATCAATTAAAAAGCATACAGTATGTTAGGCGGAATAATCGGAGGCGCAGCCGGTGCGCTTGGTGGCATCTTCGGAGGCATCAGTAAGAACAAGATGCTAAAGCAGCAGATGGCCATGATCAATGAGCAAAAGCGTGAGAACCAGAATTGGTACGACCGCAGGTATAACGAGGATGCGACCCAGCGTGCGGACGCTCAGGCCATCCTTACCAAAACGGCAGACATGATTAAGCAGCGTAACCAGCAGTCGGCAGGGACGCAGGCTGTCATGGGCGGCACTGAGGAGAGTGTGGCTGCGGCAAAGGAGGCGAATGCCAAGGCTCTGTCGGACGCTACCAGTCAGATTGCAGTGGCAGGAGCACAGCGAAAGGACCAGATAGAGGGTCAGTACAGGGAGAGAAAGCAGCAGCTTGACGAGACGCTGCGGAACCTGGAAGGGCAAAAGCAGAACATATTTGATATTGCCAGTAACACTATCGGTGGAGCTGTTAACGGCTTTGCCAATGGCATGGGACTTGGATAATAACTAAACAATACAGCACTATGGTAACAAAACCATTTGGTACGACAATACCGAGAGACGCAACGTCAATCTACGACTTTTCGCAGAATGATGATGGGCAACAGCCCGGATCGACCACTACACAGGACGATGGAGGTAGCGGCGCGCCTGCTCCTCCACCGCTTGCCACTCCTACCTTGAACGGCAACAACGGTTCAACGTCATCAACAAGGACCACTACCACTACGGCAACAAGCCCGTACGGGCAGTTCAAGGGCAACAACTATGCTGAGCTGGAGGAATTCTTGCGTGGTCAGATGGACGCAATCAAGCCCGAGACAGAGGAGGAGCGTGAGAAACGGGAGAAGCGTGAGAAACGTATCGGTTTTCTTGCAAGGCTCGGTGACGGCCTTGGTGCGCTGCACACGGCGTATTCCCATGCGCGTGGCGTGAAGGCTATGGACATGCCAAAGATGTCGGCAAGAGCTCAGGAACTGTTTGACAAGGCAAAGGCACAGCGCGACAAGGACAATGACAGGCTGGTGAACTACGCTATCACCCTGGGCAACATCAAGGACAAAGACCGTGACTTCAACCTACGTGTCACGCAGGCAGAGCAGCAGCAGAGCAACTGGCAGCAGCAGTTTGACGCAGGCAGGCAGGACCGTGAGGACGATGTGGCGTTCCGTGATAAGAAGTTTGATGCAGACAGGCAGGACCGTGCAGATGATGTGGCTTTCCGCGATAAGCAGTTTGAAGAGGGCAAGCGTCAATTTAATATCTCCTCGGCAGAACAGCGTCGTCACAACAGGGCAACTGAGGGTTTGGAGAGTCGGCGTTTCACGGCATCGCAGGACGGCAAGTATACGGAGTTCTACTCGGGCAATGGTATGGTTCGTATTCCAAACACCCGACTGAACCAGCATAATATCTCGTATGTGTTCAGCAAAACACCGTCCGCAGGTCGCCCGACTGGAGGTTACAATATCTCAACAGGACAGACAACGCCAGTTTCAGCCGACCAAATGATGTACTGGATTGGTTCCAACATCGACGACCCGAAATTGCAGAGTGCCTTGCGTGACATCG
>JALEVZ010000068.1 GCA_022788105.1 Prevotella sp.
GGCCATACGCAAGCAACTCGCCAAGGACATAAAGAAGACATGCGAGAAGAATGGCTACTACGACTCCTTGCGAGGACACGCCCCATCAGAGGCTTGTCAGGAGGCGGCACGAAAGATGTGGGATGAGGGCTTCCACCCTATGAAGCAGCTTAAAGCCAACAATCCTCGCAGATACAAGCGACTCATGCGAAAGAAGAGCGAGCAGCGCAAGGAATTATGGCGCAAGGAGCGCATGCGCATGGTGTACGGGCTTGAACGCAGGACGAAGCTCCGTCTGCCTCTCAACAGCCTTACGCACGCGGCATCTGCCTGCAAGTATATGATGATAAGGAAATGCAACTACTTCGCTGATCCAGATGGCGACTCGCACATCATCTGCTACGATAGTCAGACACGGCGCTCCGAAAAGCGAGAGGCAACGGCTATTAGTCATGGGTTTACGATTGTAGAAGGAGAAGATTAAAAAGAAAAAGGTATGATAGTAATCAAAATCAAAACATGGAAGGACTGGAAGAAGGACTTCATTGATTGGGTGCAAGCGCCACGGCGCAAGACTTGTAAGGAGTACGTCAACTACATGGAAGTTATTTCGTGTGATGCGGTAAAGGAGGTGATAAACAACGTTTATTGCAAATACAATATGACCGACAAGCAAATCGAGGACATTACCGAGGCCGTAGAGAAATGTATTGGCGACTGCGCAAAGAGAACATGCAAACTGATAGACGATTGCCAACCTATAAAGTTCTTCTAAGATTATTAAGGCGAAATAATAACAATTAACGAAAATACAGAGAACAATAATTAAAAACAAAACATTAAACCAAAGAAACAATGAAGATAGAAGAAAACAAACGAATGTTGGCTCTTTCATGTATAGTAGCCGACCTGAAGGAAGAGAACATGGAGCTGGAGCAGCGTGTGCATCAGCTTGTGAATGACTACAACGATGTGGTCCGTCAGTTGAACGGCAAAGATACGCACAAGGACGAAGACCCTGCAAAGCTGTTGCTTGGCGATATGCAGAAGATGCGCGACCATTGCGACAAGCTGGAGAAGGACAATGAACAGTTAAAACGAGAATGTATTCAGCTTCAAACTGAACGCAATGAAGCAAAAACCCATGCTGATGAGTGTGAGTTACAGAAAGAAGAACTGTTTAAGCACATTGCTCGTTTTAACAATTCGGAGTTTTTGAAGACAGGCGACGCTTGCACCCACCTGGGTTTTCCGCCTGATGGTGATTTTGTAAAGGTCGGTTCTGAAAAATGTTTCAGTTGTCCGCATCTTATCAAGGTGGACGAGTCTGGTAAAAAGTGTGTGCTGTGTGCGTGTCGTTATGATAACACGAAGGACGAGGAAGCACAAATATGTAAGTCCACCGATGACTGACAGCATGTCCGAACCACTAAAATAATTCAGAGTATATTTGCACAAGCATACGAAGAACAAAGTTATGCCCATTACCTACATAAGGTTATGCCCATTACCTATATAAGGTTATGCCCATTACTTACATAATGTTATGCCCATTACCTACATAAGGTTATGCCCATTACTTTAGCAAGGTTATGGTAATCAGTTACGATGTTCGGGTAGATGCACAAGTTAAACAATATTCAAAACTCTTTTTCATTATGGTAATGACATTGAAATTGAGCAAGTCGAAAGCCCTCAACCCTTCTACCAAGAAGATGGGCTATCGTACCACCGTCAAGTCCAACGGAAAGGCAGACATGGACTCTTTGGTAGCGTCTGCAAGTAAGAACACCACACTGCACAAGGCAGAGCTTCGCATGGCGTTTGAGCTGATGCTCGATGCCATCAAGGAGAACCTCTCCGCTGGCAACATCGTCGAGCTGAAGGGCATCGGCAACATCGGTTTCTCCTGCTCCGGCGCATGGACCGAGACTCCCGAGGAGCAGACAGCCGTGGAGCACAAGATTGGCGTATCGTTCTTCCCAAGTCAGGAAGTACACGCTGCCGTGGCCACTGCCAAGACATCGTGGACCAAGGACAATGAGGGCGACGAGCCATCGGCTCCCGACGCATCTGGTGGCACTTCGGGCGGCGATCAGAAACCGCCATCGGAGGTTGAGGGTTAACGGCTGAAATGTGTGTAACATCGGATTTGACGGATTGAACGGATATTTTCTTGCCAATAGAAAATATTATTGCCAACGGACAACACGGGCAACACGAAGTTTTCTTTAGTCAACAGATTACACTGATTACACAGATTATCTTTCGTGAAATACGTTGGTTTGATAATCACCAGACAAACCAGATGAACCAGACAATACATTGCGCCAGCCATCCGGTTCATCGGGTTCATCTGGTGACAAAGAAAAAAATAAATTCGTGCAATTCGTGAAATCCGTTGGCAAAAAATATAATCAGGTTCATCTGGTTCATCTGGTGACAAAAACAAAACCATCCGTGAAATCCGTTCAATCCGATGTTTAAAAAACCTTAGAATTTATAGACAAAAAGAAACAACAAGATTTATGAAAACAAAAAACATTATTACGGCATCCATATTGCTTGTGGTAGCTATTTTGATAGGTTCGCTTGTAGCCACCTATTTCAGTTACAACAACCGTGAGATAGCCCTGCGGCAGCAGGCCGAAGCGCAGCGAGGCAAGATTGAGGGCGTACACGACAAGATGTGGAAAATCATTCAGCAGAAGGCGCAGGTCACTGACGAGTACAAGCAGACCTTCGAGAAGATTTATCCGCAGCTCATTGCCGGACGCTATCAGAACGACCAGGGCACGATGATG
>JALEVZ010000080.1 GCA_022788105.1 Prevotella sp.
CCTATAGAGGTCAGGCCAATCTTTCTTGCTACTTCTATACCTGGAAGTCGGACGAGGCCTTGCTCAACAAATGGGATGGAAGCCAAAGCTACTGGGATAATCAGGTGATTCCTGAGGGTTCTGAGCCTGTAGGCCCACAACAGCTTTGCTTGGAGGAGACTACTTCTCCAAAGAGCAACAATGCCAAGATGCTCAATGGTGCATGGCACGAGCCAGACTATTCTCAGTCAAGCGGATTCAACGTCATTGACTTCCCAATGCACTACAGCTACAACACTGCCCAACAGGCTTTCGGATTGGCAAGCGGCGACGAGTGCTATAATGACGCTACTTACAATGTAGTATATATAGATAGCCATGACTACAGTCCAGGTCCAAACGACACAAACCGTTTTGGTGGTACAGATGCTCAGTGGGCTGAGAACCTCTCTCTCTTGTTTACCTTCCGTGGTATTCCTTGTATCTATTATGGTTCTGAGATTGGTTTCCGTCGTGGAAAGGTAATTGATAAAGGCCCTAATGGTCCTCTCTCAAACACAGGTCGTGCTTACTTCGGTGGTTATATCACTGGTGACGTTACTGCAACCGACTTCGGTATGTATGAGGCTTCAGGCAACGTGGCAGCTTCTTTGAATCATGACGTGGCTCAGCACCTTATCCGTCTGAACAAGATTCGTCAGGCTGTGCCTGCTCTCCGCAAGGGTCAGTGGACAACAGATGGTTGCAAAGCCAATAACGGTATCGCTTTCAAGCGTGCTTATAAGAATAGCTATGCTCTCGTTGCCCTCAATGGTGGCGCCACATTCACAGATTGCCCCGCAGGCACCTACACCGACATCGTAACAGGCAAGACTTATTCAGGTCCTACCATCACCGTTGACGCTCCAGCAACACAGGGTCAGGTGCGCGTGCTGGTAAAAGACTGGAAGGGTGGCATTGTAGGCGAGGATGGTCCTTTCATCTACACCTCTTCAGCAAAGAGCAAGGGCGCCCAGACTTATGACGGTCAGGAAGAGGCTGGCACAACAGTCTACTACACTGGCGACGACGCCGAGAGAGGCGCTGCCGTTACTTTCGACCCCAATGGTGGCAACTTCCGCAGCGAGACCGTCACCGTGACAGCTGCTCTTAACGTAGACGCAGTAAGCGGCTGGTACCAGATTGAAGGACAGAGCAAGGTGGAACTCACCAGCGAGCCTTCTACATTCACCATCGGTGAAAACATGAAGTTCGGCGACACGAAGACCGTGCAGTGGGGTGCCACAAACGATAGCGGCACAGAATTTACTGGCACAGCTACATATAAGAAGGTAGACCCCAACGCTTCTATCATCGTTTATGTAAAGGCTGACAAAGCTCCCAACCTCTATGCATGGGCAACCGTGAATGGCAAGACCGCGAAATTCAATGGTGCTTGGCCTGGAAACAAGATGTCTGCAACGGCAACTGTTGAGGGTGTAGAGTATTACATGTTCGTGGTTGATGGCGTAGAGTCGTTCAACATGATTCTCAACAACGGCAGCGGTGCACAGACAGGCGACATCAATGGCATTGCCGCTACAACATTCTTCTCTTATGATGGCGGTGCAGGTTACAAGGTGCTGACCGATATCACAGCTCCCGAACCCACGCCCAATCCCAACCCGACCCCCAACCCTGTTCCGACAGGTAAGTTCTATGCCTATTTTGCTGCTCCTTCATCATGGACCACAGTGAAGGCATGGGTATGGGATAGCAAGCTGCCCAACGACAAAAACAACTATACTGGTGGCAACTGGCCCGGTGAACTCTGCACCAAGACCTCACAGACCTACAACGGCATGACCATCTGGATGTGGGAGTATAATGGCGACAAGACAGAGATGCCTACACACATCATCTTTAACAACGGCGGTGGTGAGCAGACAGAAAACCTCGCATTCGTGAACGGCAAGTGCTACGACCGCGGTGGTTTGAACAACGACATCGTTGTGACAGGCATCAACTCTGTCAACGCTGCTGCAGCTGCTCCGGCAATGGTGAAAATCTACAACCTCAACGGCAACTGCGTGGCTGTAGTGAGCGACGTCAACGCCGCAGCCTACACCCTGCGCCCTGGCATCTATGTTGCCAACGGCAGAAAGTTTGTCGTAAGATAACCAAAATGAGGGTTAGACAAGAAAGCACAAAAACAAAAGACTGCTTTTTAACATTATAATATGTACCTTATTTCATAAGGCATAAAAAGATTGTTTTAATAGGGATAACAGCTTAGAAATAAGCAATAAAGACAAAAGAGACAAAAGCCTGCGGCATCGGTTCGCAGCGCTTTTGTAGCTTTTGTCTTTTTTTTATGCACATGCTCGTTATGCTGTCTGCGCTGCTTGGTCTTGCTGTCCGCGCTGCTTAGTCTTGCTGTTCGCGCTGCTTAGTCTTGCTGTCTGCGCTGTTTGGTCTTGTTTCCTGTACAGACCTGTCTCGTCGATTGCGTAGCATGGATTTTTCGTTACAAATCATTGCGATGGCGCATTTTACTCAATGTTGCGTTTTTTGCGGTTTTGCTGACACATTGCTAATATTTTGTGGCAAATCATGACGCCAATTCTTAATGTGTGTTAAAAGCACGGCGACTTCCCCACTACGGCCCTTTGACGACCTCATTAGGTCCCTTTGACAAGCCCATTCGGCCTCTTTGGCAAGCCCATAAAGGCACTATCATTTTGTCAACTCTGCCTAATGGCAGAAACGGGAGTAATCGGTTGAAAAAGCATGAGGAAACGGTCGAAAAAGTAGGAGATATCGGTTGAAAAAGCAGTGAGTGATGGTTGATGTTTGAGGCGGCTGCCGTTGACTAATCCGTTGCCCCGCCGTTTAGACGCGATGAGAAAAAAAATCCGAGGCGTAGCCAGTCTCGGCAGCCTCGGATATGATTCGGTTTATAGTAGATTGGTTTGTTTTTGGATTATCGGTTGTTTAACTGTGGCGCTTCTCGCGCTTTGTATGTCCGCCGCGGTGTGATGCGTCTGTCGCGTCGTCGCGGTCTTTTTGTGGTCGCGGCAGTGTTGCCGCGTTGCAATCCATGTTGTGGGTTTTTCATGTGCAAAGTTACAAAATAAACGCGAATTGTAACGTTTGTGTCACACACAAAAAGTTTTTTATTCAACCAACACGCCTTTTTAAAGGACGAATGGCCGCTTTTGTTGGTGTTTTTGGCGTATTTATCGTAGTTACAGATTGTAATGTTGAGGCGTGGGAAAGTGGCATGATTACACTATTATGGGTGACATGTGGTCGCGAAACTTAAATTTTGGAGAGCAAAAAGAGATGTGTTTCAGAGTTTTATTGCTATATTTGCATTTGCCGACAACGGCGGATTAATGACAAAAACGTAAAGATATGGACGACAAAGAGAAGCGTTTTGAGAAGGTGGCGGAGGTGGCTGACGGTCGCATAGTGTCTATCGACAGCGACGAGATGGCGTGTCTCTGCGAGGAAGGCGAGGCAGAAATCAGCTATGAGTGTCGCACGTCGCGCGAGCGTGCAGCCAAGCGTCTTGCCCTCGCCGCGTTCTGTGCCGAGTGTGGCAACGACAGCAAGGCGTTGTCGCTGTACCACGATGTGCTCGTTGAAAACCTCGCGGAGCACATCGCCCACCCTGATAGCGAGGCGTCGCGGTTTGCCCGTGCCGCCTACAACGGCATGTCCAGCCTGATGTTCAGCAGCGACGAGTATGTGTGGGAGTCGGGCAGTCAGACCCTCGCCGACGTCAGAGAATATTTTGAAAAGAGCGAGTAGCCCTGCGCTCCAGTAGGTGATGGAAAGGGGAGAGGCGGGAATTGGAAAGGCAAGAGGCGAGAATTGGAAAATGAAAAAAGGGGAATGTCGCGTGACGGACATTCCCCTTTTGGGCTTTTATTCGTTGCTTCAGATTATCTAATCTCCTTATTTCAGGTCTCCGACCTTGATAAGATATTCTGCTATCTGCACTGCGTTGAGCGCAGCGCCCTTGCGTATCTGGTCGCCGGAGAGCCAGAAGGTCAGGCCGCAGTCGTCGGCGAGGTCTTTGCGTACACGTCCCACGAACACGTCGTCTTTGCCAGCGGTGTCGAGCGGCATGGGGTAGACGAGGTTAGAAGGGTCGTCTTTGAGTGTGCAACCCGGTGCTGCGGCGATAGCGCGCTGCGCCTCTTCCACGCTGATGGGGCGCTCGGTCTCTATCCACACGCTCTCTGAGTGTGAGCGGAGTGACGACACACGCACGCACATGGCAGAGCATTTCACGTCTGAGTGCATGATTTTCTGTGTCTCGTTAAACATTTTCATCTCCTCTTTGGTGTAGCCGTTGGGTGTGAAAACGTCGATCTGCGGTATTACGTTATAGGCGAGCTGATGGGGGAATTTCTTCACCGTCACAGGCTCGTCGTTGACCAGCTCTTTGTACTGCTGCTGCAGTTCAGCCATGGCAGCGGCCCCTGCGCCGCTCGCACTCTGATAGCTCGCGATGTGTATGCGCTTGATGTGGCTGAGCTGTTCCAGCGGTTTGAGCACTACTACCATCATGATGGTGGTGCAGTTGGGGTTGGCAATGATGCCACGCGGACGGTTGAGGGCGTCTTCGGCGTTACACTCTGGCACTACCAATGGCACATCGTCGTCCATGCGGAATGCGCTGGAGTTGTCTATCATCACACATCCGTACTTTGTAATGGTGTCGGCAAACTCTTTTGATGTGCCTCCGCCGGCAGACACGAATGCTACGTCTATGTCTTTGAAGTCATCGTTGTGCTGCAGGAGCTTCACCTCGTATTCCTTACCCTTGAATGTGTATTTCGTGCCGGCAGAACGCTCTGAACCGAACAATACGAGGTCGTCTATGGGGAAGTTTCTCTCTGCGAGTATGCGCAGGAACTCCTGTCCTACGGCTCCGCTCGCTCCAACAATTGCTGCTCTCATAATCTTTTTTCCTTTTACTTTAATCAATTATTGTTGTGACTTGTTGCACATTATAAGCAATGCACCATGCAAAGTTAGTTATTTCCTGTCTATTTGCAACCTTTTTTGTGTTTTTTCTTTCAAAACATTTGCTTATGCTGTTTGTGCTGTACGGCGTGACGGTGGCAGGTGGGGAGGCTTATTTCCCTTCCTCTCTCATCTCCACCGCCTTCACCTTCTTGAACAGGTCTGAGGCGAACACGAGGTCGTTGAGCTTGTCGTTGGTAGAGCCCATCACGTCGTCTTTGGTGCCTTGCCACTCTTTGTGACCCTGGTAGATGAATAGTATGTTCTCGCCGATGCCCATCACCGAGTTCATGTCGTGGGTGTTGATGATGGTGGTGATGTTAAACTCTTTGGTTATGCCGCTTAGCAACTCGTCTATGACGAGCGATGTGTGGGGGTCGAGGCCTGAGTTAGGCTCGTCGCAGAACAGGTACTTGGGGTTGAGCACGATGGCGCGTGCTATGGCTACGCGCTTCTGCATGCCGCCAGATATTTCGCCAGGAAACTTCTGTTGCGCGTCGATGAGGTTGACGCGGTCGAGACATTCCTGTGCGCGCTTCACGCGTTCGCGGTAGTTCATGGTGGAGAACATGTCGAGTGGGAACATCACGTTCTCAAGCACGGAGAGTGAGTCAAACAGTGCTGCGCTCTGGAATATCATGCCCATCTCGCGGCGCATGCGCACTTTCTCATGCTTGTCCATGCTCACGAAGTCGCGGCCGTCGTAGAGTATGTGTCCGCTGGTGGGGTCGAGCAGTCCCACGATGTTTTTCATCAGCACCGTCTTGCCGCTGCCGCTCTGGCCTATGATGAGGTTGGTCTTGCCGTCCTCAAACTTGGCGTTTATGTCTTTGAGCACTTCCTTGTCGTCAAAGCTCTTGTATAGGTGTTGTATTTCAATCATAGTTGAGATGTGCGTCCGCCTTTTTTACCTTATTATATATATGCCTTCACGTAATGTCGTCTGCCTTTTTACCTTATTATATATGCCTTCGCGCTATGTCGTCTGCCTTTTTACCTTTTTACTTTTTTACTTTTTTACCTTTAAAAGTTTAGCTTAATATCTGCGTCAGGAACACGTCGCTGAACAGGATGAGCACACTCGACGACACTACGGCGTCGGTTGAGGCTTTGCCTACCTCTACAGAGCCGCCCTCTACGGTATAGCCGAAGAACGATGACACGCTGGCGATGATGAATGCGAAAAACAGACTCTTGATGATGCTCATCCACATAAACCATGCGTTGAACGAGTGTTGCAGACCGAGTGTGAGGTCGTCGGGCGGCAGTATGTGTCCGATGTATGCTGTGCCGTAGGCGCCGATGATGCCTGTCGCCGATGAGAAGATGACGAGAAACGGCATGATGGTCACCAGTCCGAGAATCTTCGGCAGTATGAGGTAGTTGGCAGAGTTGACGCCCATAATCTCCAGCGCGTCGATCTGCTGTGTCACGCGCATGGTGCCCAGCTCTGACGCGATGTTCGACCCCACCTTTCCGGCGAGTATGAGACACATGATGGAGCTTGAAAACTCAAGCAGCAATATCTCGCGCGTGGTGTAGCCCGACACCCATCGTGGCATCCACGGGCTCTGGATGTTGAGTTTCATCTGTATGCAGATGACCGCACCGATGAAAAACGAGATGAGCAGCACTATGCCGATGGAGTCGACACCCAGCGCCGACATCTCTTTTATGTATTGCTTCAGGAACATGCGCATGCGTTCGGGGCGCGCAAACGAGCGACCCATGAGCATGATGTAGCGTCCCAGTGTGGTGAGTTGTTGTTGTATGAACATTGCTTATATATAAATAATGTATATGAAGCCGATTGCCGTCGAGGTGTGGAGTAGGGGCGGGCGTTGCGTCGTGTTGCTGCCGTCGAGGTGCTGACGGAATGTACTTCCGTACAAAAGTAATACAAAAAAACGAAACTGCAAGCGATGGTTTAGTTTTTTAGACATTATTTTTGCCGTAAGACAGAAAAACCGTAACTTTGCATAGAAACGACCATGTGGCGCTTTCGGGCGTGAGATGGCGTGAATACGTAAAACGCGACAGCGCGATAACAGACAGTCAATGAGTGAAACAACAAACAACAACCCTACAGCGACAGAGGAGCACAGCATGGTGCTGCGCACCGAAGGACTCGTGAAGCGATATGGCAAACGCACGGTGGTGAACAATGTGTCCATCAGTGTGCGTCAGGGAGAAATCGTGGGTCTGCTTGGCCCTAACGGTGCTGGCAAGACCACATCCTTCTATATGACCACTGGCTTGATAGTGCCTAACGACGGCCATATATGGCTCGACGACAAGGAGATAACCAAATATCCTGTGTACAAACGTGCGCAGTCGGGCATTGGCTATCTGCCACAGGAGGCGAGCGTGTTCCGCAAGATGAGTGTGGAAGACAACATCTTGTCGGTGCTGGAGATGACGAAGCTGTCGCGTAAGGAGCAGCTCGAAAAGCTGGAGAGCCTTATCACCGAGTTCAGACTGGGCAAGGTGCGCAAGAACATGGGCGATCAGCTGTCGGGTGGTGAGCGCCGCCGCACGGAGATAGCGCGCTGTCTCGCCATCGACCCGAAGTTCATCATGCTTGACGAGCCGTTTGCTGGCGTCGACCCTATTGCCGTGGAAGACATCCAGCACATCGTGTGGCGACTGAAATATCGCAACATCGGCATCCTTATCACCGACCACAATGTGCACGAGACGCTCACCATCACCGACCGCGCATACCTCCTCTTCGAGGGCCGCATCCTGTTCCAGGGCATGCCAGAGGAGCTTGCTGCCAACCCCATTGTGAAGGAGAAATATCTCGGTACCGACTTCGAGCTGCGTAAGAAGAACTTCCAGCTCATCGACGAACAGAAGCGGGCACGCGAGAAGGAGGAAGACGAGAAGTACGGAAACGAAAGACTGGTGAAGTAAATGAAATATCTTATAGTAAGCGACATACACGGTTCGCTGCCTGCGCTGGAGCAGGTGTTGCGGGTCTATGAGGCCGAGCGGTGTGACATGCTGCTCGTCTTGGGCGACATTCTGAACTATGGTCCGCGCAACAGCATACCCGATGGCATCGACCCTAAGGGCATTGCCGAACGGCTGAACGCCATGAAGGAACACATCGTGGCGGTGCGCGGCAACTGCGACTCGGAGGTGGACCAGATGTTGTTGCAGTTTCCGGTGCTCGCCGACTATGCTGTGGTGGTAGACAATGGTCGCCGACTATTCCTTACACACGGCCATGTCTACAACGAAGAGCACATGCCGCCGTGTCGTCACGACGCGTTCTTCTATGGACATACGCACCTGTGGAAGCTGGAGCGCAGTGCCGACGGATGTGTGGTGTGCAACACAGGGTCGGTGACATTCCCTAAAGGTGGCAACGTGCCGACGTTTGCGGTGCTCGACAACGGACGGCTCAGCGTGAGGGCTATGGACGGCACGGTGTTGGCGTCTATTGACGTTTGAACCTTATGTTAAAATTTAGTGGCGCAAAGAAAAAAACATGAAAAACTTGCTTTAAATCAAAAATAATGATTACCTTTGCGCCAATCTATATGAAACGTTGCCTTGGGAAAGGCAGACAGTGACTCTATTACGAATAGTAAAAGTCAGCTATTTCGACAGCTATAAGTCGCTATATCAACTGTAAAAAGCAGCAATTACTACAGCTATAGACCGCTGTGATGAAAACCAAACGGGTCGCTTTGCGACAACGAAAAGTAACTATTACAATATAAAAGGATCAATCATTGATGTGTTGAAAGCAGACTTTGCCGCGGCATGAATGCGCTGGCGGAGGCTCTTACGCTATACATGTAATATAAAGAATTCCCCACTTTTAAGGTTTGGGCTCTCATGCCGCTTGGGCAGGGGGTGCGCAATCGCTTGACAAAGGACAAGAGTGAATCTATTATTATAAAAAAACTAAAAAAACAATGAGGAACAAACGAGGAAGTATGTTGTACTTGGGTCTCGTGGCTTCGATGTTGCCATTAAGCTCTGCACTCTATGCAGCGCCGTCGGTAAGCTCGGAGGCAGGAACGGAAGTACGGCTGTCTCACGCAGAAGGTCTCGGCATTCAGCAGAGTGCAAAGAGACATGTGAAGGGTTCTGTCGTTGATGCCAATGGTGAACCCATCATCGGTGCGACGATTAAGATTGTGGGAAGCAGCGGCGCAGGCGCTATTACCGACATCGACGGTAATTTCCAGCTCGAGGCTCCCGCCAATGCCACCATCCAGGTTAGCTACATCGGCTACACCGACCAGCAGATACGCTTGGGTGGAAAGCAGACGGTTAAAATCACGATGAAGGAAGACCAGCAGTCGCTCGACGAGGTCGTGGTAATCGGTTACGGTACCACTACACGCCGTAGTGTGACGGGTGCGGTGGACCAGGTGCGCAGTCAGGTCATCGAAGACAAGCCTGTTGCCAACGTGGTACAGGCGCTGCAGGGTGCTGCTCCAAACCTTATCATCCAGCGTAAGAGCTTTAACCCCAACGGCGAGAACAACAACATCAACCTCCGTGGTGTAAGTACTATCAACAGCAACTCTCCGCTTATCGTTATCGACGGACTGGTTATGAACGACGGTGCGCTCAACGACATCAACCCGAGCGATATCGACAACATCTCCATACTTAAAGATGCTGGCTCGTCTGCCATCTATGGCTCACGCTCTTCAAACGGTGTTATCATCGTCACCACAAAGAAAGGTCATCTCAACGAGCCTACTCGCATCAAGCTGAGCACATCGGTAGGTTGGGAAGATCCGGATATCCTTTTCTCTCCAGTGGCTGGTTATCAGAACGCTACGCTGAAGAATGTGGCGCTGATGAACAACGGCTCAAATCCCGAATTTACTCCAGAGCAGATTCGTGACCTCTACAACCACCGCTCAGAAGAGCAGTGGGGACTCCCGCAAATCTTCCGCACTGCACTGCAGCAGAAGCACAACCTGAGCATCAGCGGCGGTTCGCAGAAGTCTACCTACATGGTGAGCCTCGGCTACTACGACCAGGAGAGCAACTATGTGGGCAACAACAACTACGGCATACAGCGCTACAACCTGCGCACCAACGTGACAACGGAACTTGGACCGGTAAAGGTTCAGGCTTCGATGGCATATACTCGCAACAATAGCCTCTCTACGACAGGAGGCAGTCTGGAGATTGATGCCACCCGTCTTCCGCCTTACTATTATAATAAGTTCAAAGAGAACGGCAAATATCTGCTCAACAGTGTGTTGTCAGAGTTCAACCCGTTGGGAAGCCTTGAGGCTGGCGGCACAAACAAGTACCGCAACAACGACCTCGTGCTGAACCTCAACGCAGAGATTAAACTCTATGACGGACTGAAGCTGCGCGGCGTGTTCGGCGCCGACGTTGCAGGCCAGCACCGTTATACACGCACCAACCCGGTGAAGTATTACAATAGCCCCGACGACGAGAAGCCTTCTCACATACAGAACGAGAAGAACTACACCGACGACTGGAACTACGACAGCTATCTGCTCAACTCGCAGATTTTGCTCGACTATAACAAGGCGTTTGGCAAGCACAACGTGACGGGTCTCTTCGGCGCCACAAACGAGTCGTACACTGGTTCGGGCAACGAGATTCGCGTAGACTATGCTAACACCGACCTCGGTACGTCGGCTCGCGACGATGCCGCCATCACTATCGGCAACGGCTCGCACGTCACTCCCGAAGACTCGCAGCGCTGGAGCCTCACTTCTTTGCTCGGACGCTTCGCCTATAACTGGGACGAGCGCTACTACGCAGAGTTCAGCTTCCGTTACGACGCTTCTTCTAAGTTCAATAAAGAGAACCGTTGGGACTTCTTCCCATCAGCCTCTCTCGGATGGCGCATCTCTTCTGAGCCGTGGATGAAGGCTTATGCTGAGAAGGTGGGCGACCTCAAGATTCGTGGTAGCTACGGTGTGCTCGGTAACCAGACCATTGGCCCGTACGCTCGCTATACTACTTATAATATGTATTCTAACTCCTATGTCTTCAACAACAACGCAGTGACTGGTGCAGGCTTCTCACTCGGTGTTAACGACATTGAGTGGGAGAAGACACACACATTCAACATCGGTTTCGATGCCACCTTCCTGAAGGGAGCGCTCAATGTGTCGTTCGATTACTACGACAAGCGCACTAAGGGCATCTTGCTCAACCCCGAGACTCCTGGCGTGTTTGGTACAGCGATGGGTGTAGACAACCTCGGCGAGATGGCAAACCACGGTTGGGAACTCTCTGCCAACTACCGTCTGAAGACCGGAGACTTTGTTCATAACTTCAACTTCAACATCGCAGACTCTCGCAATAAGCTTACAGAGTATCCTGAAGGTGAGTCTATTACAAGCTCCGACGAGATTCGTTTCTTGCGCCGTGTAGGTGTGCCCCTCGGCTCATACTATGGCTACAAGACCGACGGTCTGTTCCAGAGCTACGACGAGATTGCCGTTTCGGCAGTGCCCGTAGGTGCTCAGGTGCAGCCTGGTGACATCAAATATGTAGACCGCAACAACGACGGCGTGATCGACTCAAAGGACCGTTACGTGCTCGGTAACGCCTTCCCGCGTTATACCTTCGGCTTCAACTACAACGTAGCATGGAAGGGCTTCGACTTCGGCATATTCGCACAGGGTGTGCTCAAGCGCGACATGGCAGTGCGCGGTGAGATGATAGAGCCGTTCCACGCAAACTACTCTTACGTCATCTTCAAGCACCAGCTCGACTACTGGACACCGACCAACACCGATGCCAAGTACCCGCGCCTGACTGCTCCTGGCAGCGCGTCACACTCAAACAACTTCAGCTATGCTTCCGACCTGTACATTCTCAACGGCGCATACATGCGTCTGAAGAACATTACGCTCGGTTACACACTGCCGAAGACACTCACTCAGAAGGTGGGCGTACAGAAGTGTCGCGTCTATGTCACAGGTCAGAACCTGCTGACATTAACTCACAACTCGTTCATCGACCCCGAGTCGTCTGAGTTCAACAGCCAGATGGGCCACGGCGGTGCCAACAGTGCACGTAACTACCCGACACTGAGATACTACGGTTTCGGTCTGGATATTGATTTCTAATAAACGGAGGAATTAACAATCATGAAAAAATATTTCAATATAGTGGCCTGTCTGTTCGTGGCGCTCGCCTTTGGCGGATGCAACGGCATGGACAACGAGCCTACCGACAAATATACGGACAGTAAATTCTGGACGTCTGTTGACAAGGCACAATACGTGCTCAACATGGCATACAACCAGCTTTACAGCGCCGGTACCATGTGGAATGACGAGCGTCTTAGCGACAACGTGTTCCAGGGTCGTGGCTTTACTGACCAGCGCTCTATGCGCAACGGCATCGCCGACCCCTCCACAGGCATCTTCAAGAGCGAGTGGGGCAATCTCTACGCAGGCATCAAAACATGCCATGTGTTCCTTGAAAACATCGACGCTGTAGACGGCGACGCTACAGTGAAAGACAACATGAAGGCACAGATTCGCTTCATACGCGCAGCTCTGTACTTCCGTCTTACCAACCTCTACGGCGACGTTCCGTTCTTCACACAGAGCCTCACCAAGACAGAAGCAAGAACCATCGGCCGCACAGCCCGTGCACAGGTCATCTCGTTCGTGCACTCTGAGCTTGACGCCATCATGGACAATCTGCCCACCAGCGACCAGCTGACTGCTGACAGACGTGGCGAAATCACGAAGGGAGCAGCTCTCACACTGCAGGCCCGCGTCTATCTCTATGACGGCGACTGGCCAAACGTGGAGAAGTACTGTAAGCGTGTGATGGACGGCGAAGGTGGCTCTTACGACCTCTTCAACAGCTACAGCGGACTGTTTACGCAGGACAACGAGTACAACTGCGAGGTCATCATGGACTGCGGCTACATACCTTCAAAGCGCACATGGGGCGAGATGTACGACATGATTCCTCTGTCAATGGGTGGTCGTGTTATCAGCACCGCTCCCACACAGAGCCTTGTTGACAACTACATCTGCCTCGATGGCAAGCCCATCTCTACCTCTACCATGTACAACCCCGCGCTTCCTTACCAGAATCGCGACCCGCGTATGACCGCCACTGTGATATACGACCGCTACGACTGGAGCGCCAATGTAGGCGACGGATCGACTGGCGTGGTGATTTATACCAACCCCACATCAGGCACAGCAGACGCATATCAGGGCACCGCTGCTAACGCAAGCTGCACCGGTTACTACATGCGCAAGTACTACGACGTGAAGCACGAAGCTTCTATGGCAAGTGGTCTGAACATCATCACCATGCGTTATGCTGACGTGCTGCTTATGTACGCCGAGGCAATGAACGAGCAGAACAAGATGAGCGAAGAGGTATGGAACAAGACCGTGCGCCCCATCCGCGTGCGTGCAGGCTTCACACTGGCTGGCGCTCTTGACTATCCGTCGGCACAGGACCAGGCAGCCATGCGCACCACACTGCGCAACGAGCGTCGCTCCGAGCTTGCTATGGAAGGTCTGCGCTGGTTTGACATCAAGCGCTGGAAGGCCGGTAGTGAATACCTCAATGGCTATGTTTACGGTGCCGCCTTTGGTGCCAACAACGCAAACATACGTCTCGACAACTACAAGTTCGACGAAAAGCGTGACTATCTGTGGTCAATCCCGCAGAAGGAGATGGATATCAACCCCAACCTGAAGCCCAACAACCCCGGCTGGAGCAACTAACACAATAGACAGACAAACCTTTTAAAATAAAAAAAAGAATAATATGAAAACAAAGATATTTTCATTGCTGACGATGATTAGCGCCCTCTTCCTGGGCACATCATGTACAGAAGACATGGAGTATAAGGATGTTGACATCACTCCCGTGAGCCAGCTCTACTCTCCGAAAGACAACCAGAGCGTGCAGCTGCTGGCCTCTGCCACAGCTTCACTCTTCTTCGAGTGGTCTTCATCACTCGCTGCTGACGGCAACGCACCCCAGTATGAGGTGGTGTTTGACAAGGTAGACGGCGACTTCTCAAACCCCATCTACCGTCAGACCTCTGACGACCTCGGCACACGCAACTACGCCACCATCTCACACAAGGTGCTCGACAAGGTGGCACAGATGGCTGGTGTAGCCAACGGCGAGACTGGCACCGTGAAGTGGACCGTAGTGTCTTCACGTGGCATCGTGAGCAAGACATCTTCTCTCTCACGCACACTCAACATCACACGTCTGCTCGGCTTCTCTGAGATACCGGCACAGGTGTTCATCACCGGTGAAGGTACCGAGGGTGGTACAGATGTTGCTTCTGCCATCGCTATGTCTTCTCCTGCAAGCGGCGAGTACGAAATCTTCACCAAGCTTGAGGCTGGTAAGGCTTACAAGTTCATCGACAACAAGACTGGTTCGTTCCGCACATTCTACATCGACGGCGCTTCTCTGAAGGAGAGCAGCAACGGTGAGGGTTCAGCAACAGTCAGCGAGACAGGCGTTTACCGCATCGTGCTCGACTTCAACGTTGCTGCTGTCACCATGCAGAAGGTAGAGAGCGTAGGCTGGTACTTCAGCCCCGACGCCAAGGTAGACATCTATCTCGACTACGTAGGCAACGGCACATGGGTAGGCCAGGGCCAGACACCGTTCCACCAGGAGAGCTGGGGACGTGACGAACGTTACAAGTTTGAGATGGTGCTCAGCAAAGATGGCAACGAGACCGTAGAGCATTGGGGTCCGACCAACAGGACCGACAGCCGTCCTGGCGACAACCAGGGTGAGGAGTACTTCTACATGAGCGAGTACGGCGTAAGCCAGTGGGATGACAAGTGGAAGCTCCATGGCAAGTTCGATAGCGAGAACAACGGTGGCAAGGACACCAAGTTCACGTTCATCCTCAACGCCAGCGGACACTACACCCACAAGGTGGAGCTCGTCGACTAAGTCAAATGATTTCCGCCAACGGCACCCTCGCCACGACCAGGGAGGGCTGCCGGGCGGCAAATGCGAACCTTAACAAACACAGTTGAAATGAAGAAATTATTTAAATACGCATTCATGCTTCTCGCCTGTGCTCCACTCATGCAGTCTTGTACTGACATCGAAGACGAGTACACATACGGCAAGGGGCTGTACACCATAGACTGGAATGCGGCAGCCGACAGCGCCACCACGTCGCTCATAGCACGATTCTGGGATGCCGACAAGCACTATTTCGTCTACAACGCCGACCAGTTTGAGAACGCACCGACCAACGCTTACTGGCCCCAGGCACACGCTATGGACGCCGTGATAGATGCCTTCCTGCGTACTGGTGACAAGAAATATTCTGACCTCTTCCCCCTTTGGTACGAGGGCATCAAACAGCAGAACTTCTCTGACCATAGCGGCTATCGCAACAACTTCTACGATGACTCCGAGTGGATAGGACTCACTATGGTGCGTCTGTACGAGGCAACCAAAGAGGAGAAATATCTTGAGACAGCCAAAGACCTGATGGAGTGGATAAAGACCGGATGGAACGACTACGCTGGAGGTGGCATAGCATGGGAGAAAACCTCTCACGAGGCAGACAAGAACGCATGCTCTAACGGTCCCGCCGCGCTGCTCGCTATGCGCCTCTACGAGGTGACAAAGGACAACGACTACATGGACTGGGCAAAGAAAATATATGAGTGGGAGAAAGCTACGCTCTTCAACCCGGCAACAGGTGCCATCTACGACGGCATCAACGGCTTGACAGGCGAACTCAATACCGTCACTCTGAGCTACAACCAGGGCACATTCGTAGGTGCTGCCTACCATCTGTTCAAGGCTACTGGCGATGAGATTTACCTCAACGACGCACGCAAATGCGCCAACTACACCATCAGCAGCTCTAACGTGATAGACACCAGCAACAACATCCTCCGCGACGAGGGTAACGGCGACGGCGGTCTGTTCAAGGGCATCTTCATGCGCTACTTCCGTCAGATACTGGACGAGCCAGCTCTCGACCAGGCTTACCGCAAGAAGTTCACTACCTTCTTCAACAACAACGCCGAGGTGCTGTGGCGCAACGGTGTGAACAAGAAGGACCTGCTCTTCAACTCGTCTTGGTCGACACCCGTTGTCGGAACCACACAGCTGACCTCTCATGTCAGCGGCTGCACCATGATTGAAATGCGTGCCAGCCATGAGGCTGAAGCAAAGTAAAAACGACCATTACGCGGCACCACTGGCAGCGAACAACCTGCCTGCGATGTCAAATGAATAAGCCAAACGGCGCACTGCGTGATAGCGGTGCGCCGTTTTTTTGTTTCTTTGGGGCTGCTTTTTTGTTTCCTTGTGGCAGCTTTTTACTTTCTTCGTGATTGCTTTCACCCTCTTTCCAATTGCTTTCTTTCCCTCTTAGAAATGTTGTGTAAGTGTCGTGAAGATTGGGGGAGAGGACGGCTGCTGCCCCATGATTTTACGAGTAGGCTCAATTGACAAAATGATAGTGCCCATTTGACAAAATGATAGAGCACATTTGGCGATGTCAAAGGGCCGTAGTGGGCTTGTCAAAGGGCCGTAGTGACAAGCCCAAAGGGCCGTAGTGAGGAAACCAGCGGGCTTTTAACATGTGTTAAGAATTGGTGTTAGTTTTTGTGACGAAATTGTAGCAATGTGTCACCAAAAGTGCCGTTTCGCTTTCTTGCCGCTTTTTCTCTCCGCCTCCAATCTCCTTCCCGTTTCGCTATTCCCCTCATTCTCTCCGCCAATCTCCCTCCGTCTTTCTTTCACCTCCCTCGTTAGCTGTCGTTTACTCTGTTAGAAGTCAACGCATTGAGCTGCATATTGGTTAAAAAAAGCAATTTTTTACGTTAACATTAGGATATTACGCTATTTATGACTAATTTTGCACTTCAAATTGTGGCAATGTGCGTATAAACGTCGTGCTGGAGCAGTGGCTTTGCAGGACGGACGTGTACGGACAGGGCCTGCAAACGTTTGAATATAACAATATAAACAATATAACACATCAAGATGAACATTTCATTTGAAAATCCTGATAAGGTGAATGGTCTTCTGACCATCGTCGTTGAGGAAGCAGACTTCAAGGAGAATGTCGACAAGACACTGAAGGACTATCGTAAGAAAGCCAATTTCCCCGGTTTCCGTCCGGGAATGGTACCCATGGGACTCATTAAGAAGCAGTTCGGCACACAGGTTAAGATGGAAGCCGTAAACAAGTTCGTGGGCGAGCAGATTTACAAGTATGTTAAAGACAACGATATCGCAATGCTGGGCGAGCCCCTGCCTTCTGAGAAGCAGGTGCCGGTAGACATCGAGAAGGATGCTCCCTACACATTCGTGTTCGACATCGCTGTTGCTCCCGAGTTCAAGATTGAGCTTAACGGAAAGAACAAGATTGACTATTACAAGATAAAGGCCGACGACGAGCTGGTGAACAAGCAGATCGAGATGCTGCAGAACCGTGCTGGCGAGTATGTACAGGCAGAGGAGTTTGACGCTGAGCAGAACGACATGCTCAAGGGTGACCTGCGCGAACTCGATGCTGAGGGCAACACTAAGGAAGGCGGCATCACCGTTGAGGCTGCTGTGCTCATGCCCCAGTACATCAAGGTTGAGGAGCAGAAAAACCTCTTCAACGGCGCCAAGCTGGGCGACATCGTGACCTTCAACCCCCGCAAGGCTTATCCGGAGGGCGAGGCTGAGCTGTCTGCTCTGCTGAAGATTTCGAAGGAAGAGGCTAAGGATCTGACCGCAGACTTCAGCTTCCAGATTACCGAAATCAAGCGTTACAAGAAGGCTGAGCTTGGACAGGACTTCTATGAGAAGGTGTTCGGCAAAGACGGTGGCGTGACCAATGAAGAGGAGCTCCGCGCAAAGATTGTTGAGTCTCTCGCTCCCCAGCTCCAGACCAACAGCGACTTCAAGTTCCTTGAGGACGTAAAGAAATATACAGAAGAGAAGGTTGGCGAACTGCAGTTCCCCGAGGCTCTGCTCAAGCGCATCATGCTGCTCAACAACCGCGAGCGTGGTGAGGAGTTTGTAGAGAAGAACTTCGCTGCAAGCATCGACCAGCTGAAGTGGCACCTCATTCGTGAGCAGCTCGTTAAGTCGCACGACATCAAGGTAGACGACGCCGACATCAAGGCTGCTGCTAAGGAGGGCGCTCGCATGCAGTTTGCTCAGTACGGCATGGACAACGTGCCCGAGGAGTACCTCGACAACTATGTTGACGAGATGTTGAAGAAGCGCGAGAACATCGAC
>JALEVZ010000111.1 GCA_022788105.1 Prevotella sp.
GTAAAGTGTACCTACCATCATAGGCAGATTTGTCTTGTCTGTGGTGTCGAAGAAGATGTAGTAGCAACCGAACATCACAGCAACGTTCAACAGAACGATTGATGTAGACAGCAGGTTGAGCGTTACTCCACCTTTCTTGAAACTCTCGAAAAAGCCAGGACCAACCTGCAAACCGATACAGAACACGAACAGGATAAGTCCGAAGTCCTGAATAAAGCTCAGTATGTTAACTGGAGCAGTGAAACCGATGTGTCCGGCAACAATTCCTGCGAAAAGAACGAACGTCACTCCAAGTGAGATGCCGCCAATCTTTATCTTGCCAAGCAAAATGCCGACAGCGATAACCACGGCATAAAGCAAGGAAATGTGTGCAATAGATTCGGTGTTCGTAAACAAATTGATAATCCAATTCATTGTAGAATAAAGTATTAATTAAAAAATTATAAGTTAACAGCGAATAAGTTTTAAGCATGGGTGAAAATGGTGTGGTAGGGGAGAAAACCAGGTATTGGTGTTCTCACCGCCACCACATCATTTATTTACCTTAATATATTGCTCTTTCTTAAAAAGAGAAGCTTCTTTCTTTACATAAACATATTGTTCTTTGCAAGCATGGATATTCCTATTTTTAAAGAAAGGCATAGCTCTTATCTTAAAAAGATGTTGTTCTTTTCTTAATTAGTAGCTACGTGCAATAATCACGCGATGCTTAGCAGGCTTGCCTGAAACCATGTCAACGCCAGGAGTCTGCTCGAACATGAACGGCACGCAACGAATTGTAGCCTGAGTGTCTTCCTTAATCTTTGCCTCTGTCTCTGCTGTTCCGTCCCAATGGCAAAGGAAGAAGCCGCCATCTTTTACGCGCTCCTTGAACTCTTCATAGTTGTCGCACTCGTAAATGTGTGAGTCGCGGTACTTGCGAGCCTTCTCGAAGATGTTGTTCTGAATCTCGTCAAGCAGTTTCTCGACAGTCTCTGCGATGCCTTCAAGCGGCATTGTCTCTTTCTCCAAAGTGTCGCGGCGCATCACTTCGATAGTGCCGTTCTCAAGGTCGCGGCCACCGATAGCGAGGCGCACGGGCACACCCTTCAGCTCATAGTCAGCAAACTTGAAGCCCGGACGCTTGTTGTCAGCGTCGTCATACTTCACGCTGATGCCAGCTTTACGCAGCTGCTCGATGACAGGCTGCATCTTCTCGGTAATAGCAGCGAGCTGCTCTGCGTTCTTTGAGATAGGAATGATGACCACCTGTATGGGGGCAAGCTTTGGAGGCAGCACCAGACCATTGTCGTCGGAGTGTGTCATGATAAGCGCACCGATGAGTCGTGTTGACACGCCCCATGATGTTGCCCATACATATTCGGGCTTGTTCTCTTTATTAAGATAGGTAACATCAAAAGCCTTCGCAAAATTCTGACCGAGGAAGTGGCTTGTACCGCTCTGCAGAGCCTTGCCGTCCTGCATCATGGCCTCGATGGTGTATGTGTCAAGAGCACCTGCGAAGCGCTCCGTCTCACTCTTCACACCCTGAACCACAGGCACCGCCATCCACTTCTCTGCGAACTCAGCGTAGACGCGCAGCATCTGCTGTGCCTCCTTCTCAGCCTCCTCTTTTGTAGCGTGGGCTGTATGACCCTCCTGCCACAAGAACTCAGAAGTGCGGAGGAACGGACGTGTACGCATCTCCCAACGCATAACGTTACACCACTGATTGCACATCAATGGCAGGTCGCGCCAAGACTGAATCCAGTTCTTATAAGTGTTCCATATAATTGTCTCTGAGGTAGGACGAATAATCAGTTCCTCTTCCAGCTTGGCGTTGGGGTCTACCTCTACGCCACTCTTGTCCTCCTTTGCACGGAGTCTGTAATGTGTCACGACAGCACATTCCTTTGCAAATCCCTCCACGTGCTCAGCTTCGCGGCTAAGGAACGACTTTGGAATGAGCAATGGGAAATAGGCGTTTTGCACGCCGGTCTCCTTAAACATGGTGTCAAGCTGGTGCTGCATCTTCTCCCAGATAGCATATCCGTAGGGTTTGATAACCATACAGCCGCGAACGGCAGACTGCTCTGCGAGGTCAGCTTTTACGACCAAGTCATTGTACCACTGGCTGTAATTGTCAGCGCGCTTGGTCAGATCTTTCAATTCTTTTGCCATTTTTTTATTTTATATTCTGTTGTTTTTCTCTTTATATTCCGTTGTTTTTACAACCTGTATATATAAACTAAATTTAATTGCAAAATTACAAAAAAATGTTGTAAAGATACTATCATAATAAAAAAACAATTATCTTTGTACTGCAAAATTGAAGTAATAGACAATTTTTAAAACACGTTTTAAACGGTAACTACATTAAAAATTATCAATCGTTATGAAGAGATTTAAGATTTTTACATTGGCAATGTGTCTTCTGACAGTATTCAGTTGCCAGACGAAACAGGGTACAGGTGCTCTTATCGGAACTGGCGGCGGCGCGGTTCTCGGTGCAATTATTGGAAAGATTGCAGGTAACACAGCAGTTGGTGCAGCCATCGGCGGCGCCGTAGGAGCAGGAACTGGCGCAATAATTGGCCACCACATGGACAAGGTTGCAAAGGAAGCTGCAGAGAAAGTAGAAAACGCTAAGGTGGAAGAGGTGACCGATTCTAATGGTTTTAAAGCCGTGCGCGTGACCTTCGATTCAGGCATTCTGTTCGCCACCAACAAGTCAGACCTCAACCAGAAGTCTAAGACCGAGCTGGCAAAATTCTCTACAGTTCTTAACAACAACACCGACTGCCACGTTGACATCTATGGTCACACCGACTCTACAGGCAACGACGGCATCAACATACCGTTGAGCAACAGCCGCGCACAAAGCGTAGCCACATATCTGAAGTCATGTGGTGTATCTGCCGCACAGCTTCAGACCATCGCAGGAAAGGGTAGCTCTGACCCCGTAGCAGACAACTCTACAGCAGCCGGCCGTCAGCAGAACCGCCGCGTAGAGGTTTACATGTATGCAAGCCAGGCAATGGTTGACGCTGCCAATGCAGGCACTCTAAAATAAGAACAGAAAGGACAGGCGCGTCGTGACATACACATTTGAGAAGACGACTGCCCTTCCACAAAACAGATAACGAGACTGAATTCAAAAACGCGACATCGTTTTTGAGTCAGTCTCTTTTCTTCGTTTATAACACAACAGGTTACAAACATAGATGAAACTAATTCTTTCAATAGCAAAATGGGTGCTGGCACTGTTTTTCAGTTCCACGATTCTGGCCGTTGTAGCCTATCGTTTCATACCCGTTTACGTCACCCCTCTGATGGTGATAAGATGTTTTCAACAGGTAGGAAACGGCGAAAGCATAAAGCTACACCACAGTTGGAAGTCACTTGACAACATTTCTCCACATCTCCCTGTGGCAGTGATGGCAAGCGAAGACCAGCGCTTTCTCATCCACCACGGTTTCGACTTTGATGCTATACAGAAAGCGGCAAAGAGAAACATGAAGCCAGGCAAGCGCAAGCTCGGAGCAAGCACCATATCGCAACAAACTGCCAAAAACGTGTTTCTGTGGCCAGGACGAAGCTGGACGAGAAAGGGATTTGAGGTCTATTTCACCGCTCTTATAGAGCTGATGTGGAGCAAACAACGCATAATGGAGGTATATCTCAACTCCATAGAGATGGGCGACGGCATATATGGAGCCGAAGCCGTGGCAGATTACCATTTCTCCAAAGACGCCTCCGACCTGTCGCGCGCAGAGTGTGCGCTCATTGCAGCGTCGCTACCAAACCCTCGTAAGATGGACAGCAGCCGCCCAAGCTCATACATGCGCAAGCGTCAGCACACCATAGAACGTGAGATGCGCTTCATTCCCAAATTCCCGAAAGAGGGTGAAGACTATGACCCCGAAACCACATCGGGCGGCATCTATCACAAGAAGAAGTAACGGACATCGTGAAGACAAGTTCTTTACACAATCTATATAATAGATCCAAAAGAAACACCAAACAACCGCCTAAAGGGAAACACACCATAAAGCATTAAATGAGCATACTTGACAAACTAAATGAGAGTCAGCGACTTGCTGTCGAATACTGTGACGGTCCAGAGCTTGTGATTGCAGGCGCCGGCTCGGGCAAAACACGTGTCTTAACCTACAAGATAGCGTATCTGTTACAGCAGGCAGACTTCGACTTAGCACCATGGAACATACTCGCTCTCACGTTCACCAACAAGGCTGCCAACGAGATGAAGCAGCGAATTGGTGAAATTGTAGGCAACCATGTGGCGGGGCGTCTGAACATGGGAACGTTTCACTCTGTCTTCTCACGCATCCTGCGATGCGAGGCAGACCGTCTCGGCTATACCTCCAACTACACCATCTACGACGAAACTGACTCCCGCTCGCTCATTACTTCAATTGTCAAGGAGATGGGACTTGACGACAAACTCTATAAGGCAGCCAACATACGCAACCAAATCAGCATTGCCAAAAACCGCCTTGTGTCAGCAGACCAATACGCCACCATCAAAAAAGCGTTGGAAGCTGACACCAACAACAAGATTCCGCGCTTTCAGAATATATACAAACGCTACGAAGAGCGATGTAGAAATTCAAATGTCATGGACTTCGACGACTTGCTCTTCAACACCTATCTGCTGTTCAAATCGCATGAAGACGTGTGCGACAAATACGCCTCGCTGTTCAAATACATACTTGTCGACGAGTACCAGGACACAAACTATGCTCAGCAGTGCATAATCTATCAGTTGGCACAAAAGAACCGTAAACTATGCGTTGTAGGCGACGACGCACAAAGCATCTACGCGTTTCGAGGTGCCAATATAGACAACATACTTGATTTCAACAAGCTCTATCCAGAGCAGAAAACATTCAAACTCGAACGCAACTACCGCAGCACGCAGACCATTGTAGAGGCTGCCAACAGCCTTATATCGCACAATGAGCGTCAAATACACAAAGATGTCTACAGCAAAAACGACGAGGGCAGCCCACTGAAACTGTGCGTCTGCATTTCAGACAAACTGGAGGCAATGGAGGTATGCAGCGAAATCAAGAGACTGAAACGTGCAGAAGGATGCGGCTACGACAGTTTTGCCGTGCTTTACAGGACTAACGCGCAGAGCCGATGCTTTGAGGAGGAGATGAGAAAGGAAGCCATACCTTATAAGATATATGGCGGACTGAGCTTCTACCAACGCAAAGAGGTGAAAGACGTGTTGGCATATTTCCGCCTTGTGGTCAACCCCAACGACGACGAAGCGTTAAGACGCATCATCAATTATCCTACCCGTGGCATCGGCACTACAACCATACAGAAGATTGCCGCGACAGCGACCGACCACAATGTCAGCATGTGGGAGGTGGTCTGCGACACGGCAGCCCACTCCTTAAATATAAATAAAGGAACGGCATCAAAGCTTGCCAACTTTGCCAACTTCATCTCTTCATTCATAGAAAAGGTGGAGACGTCAGACGCTTACACGCTAGGCCAGTCTATCGTTGCTGCGAGCGGCATCTTTACAGACATCGAAGCAGACAAGACACCAGAAGGAAAGGCAAAGAAAGAAAACATCGACGAGCTCATGGGCGAGTTACACGGCTTTGTCGAATCGAAACGCGAGGAAGACCTTGAAGAGGAGTATTATCTCGGAAACTTCATGCAGGAGGTCGCGCTTTACACCGACAAGCAAAACGAGGACGACGACGAAAACCGCGTGGCGCTGATGACAATACATGCTGCAAAGGGTTTGGAATTTCCGTGCGTGTTTGTTGTCGGGCTTGAAGAAAACATCTTCCCTGGACGTCAGGCAATGGACTTTCCACGCATGATGGAAGAGGAGCGCCGCTTGATGTATGTCGCCATAACACGTGCCGAGCGTCACTGCATGCTCACATGTGCCAAGACTCGATTCCGCTACGGACAGGTAGAATATGACGTGCCAAGCCGTTTTATAAAAGAGATAGACCAACGCTACATACGCAAAATGGATGGTGGCGACACCGAAGGTTTCTCCACCAACAGGACGTCGTGGCGCAACTCTTACGAAACGACGCCCAAGCCAGCTGTACAGAAAGGCGCCACCATCTATTCAAAGCCAACCTTTGCCACAACCAGTGGCAGCCGCATGACACGCATGAGAACCACACCCAGCTCGGCAACCACGCAAGTCACAAGCTACAATGACGGCAAAAACTCCATCCGGATAGGGTCGGTCATAAACCACCAGCGATTTGGTAAAGGCGAGATTGTAAGCATAGAAGGAACTGGCGAGAACGCAAAGGCAACGGTGCGCTTCCAGCTTGCCGGCCAAAAGCAGCTGCTGCTGAAATTTGCGAGATATGAGGTGCTCACCTTTTAATCTTTATGTCACGAGTCAAGAAAACGCAGTATAATCAGGCGCTGCGCCCGAAACTTTTGGGCTGTAGTATTTGCTGTTTTGAAAAAACAATATAACTTTGTAGACTGTAAATGAACAGACACGTTATGTTTGCGACCAAAACATGACATGCTGATGTTAAAACCATTTACATAAAACGTAACAACAACAATGAAAATAAGTCCCAAAAGATATCTCCAGACATTCGGAATATGCGTCGTGCTACTTGCGATAGTAAGAGCAGTGTGTCCATCTGTTGCAGGCGAGCAGGATGGTCGCACAGCACAAAAGGCAGACACGGTAATGGCAGACCGCGACACGATACAGCCAGCACTCACTCCCGAAACGGTGAAACCACAGCCAGTAGCCAGCGCCGAGAGTAAAAAGAAAGAGGCTAATGAAGATAAAGAGGTGGCACAAAACACCTATACGGACAAAAATCTGTCTGCTGCCGACCTGTCGGGCGAGAAAGATGTGCCGCCAGCATACACCGCGTCATGGAAGGGCAAACGCTCTACGTCGCGCTTTTTCAACCCCGATGGCACATTGGCAAAGCATCGCATCTATAGCGTTCCACATTTCGGCAACGCCTTTCCCGATCAAAACGACATGCAGCTCACTGCCGCACAGAAATACGGCGTGAAACCCGTCGCTGATAGGGCAGAGGCAGAACGCCGCAAGAAAGAGCTGGTCTACATAGGCAGCAACCCCTACTTCCATGTAGACAGACTGCGTAACAGCATACCCTACCTCGTGCCAAGAGCGTCGGTACTGTTGCAGGACATCGGCAGAAACTTTTTCGACAGTCTTCAAGTCAAGGGCATACCATTGCACAAAATCATTGTCACCAGCGTCTTGCGAAGCAAGGCCGACGTTGAAAAACTGCGCAATCGCAACAGCAACGCCACGCAAAACAGCTGCCATCTATATGGTACGACGTTTGACGTGTGCTACAATCGCTACAAGACTGTGCAAGACCCCGATGGTCCCGCAAGGCGTCAGGTACGCAACGACACTCTGAAATGGGTGCTGAGCGAGGTGCTCAACGACATCAGACTACAAAAGCGGTGTTACGTAAAGTATGAGGTCAAGCAGGGTTGCTTCCACATCACAGTGAACTAAACCCTGTGTAGCTAAAACTGGAAAAACAAAATGCTACATAAACCGAGGTTTTGATGACACTCTGACTTGTTTTTCCGACTTTTTCTATCGCCAATCTTTAACAGACGTTAAAAGTACAGTGGCTTTCCCATTAAGCCCATTTGACGTCGCCAAACGGGCCTAATGGCATTGCCAAAGAGCCTCTTTGACGACGTCAAATGGGTGCTATCATTTTGTCAAACGGCAGTGTTTCATTTTCCACGCTGGTATTTATACTCTCTGACGTCATATTCGTGCTTTACCCACATGACCTTTCCTGTGAAGTCATAGTAGTGGTCACGAGCTCTCCATATTCTACGTTCTATAGGCGCATTGGAGTTTTTGCAATAGCGACCCTTGCTCACTATCATGCCGTCTTTGCCTTTTCTCACCCTAAATCCTTCGCCCACCTTACTGCATCTACGGTTGAACGAGTTTATAACCCACAACTGCAGACCGTCAACAACAGGGTTGTAGGATTTGTTACCCATGTCGAGAACGACGAATATGCGGCTATGCAACGGACTTGTATATATATTTTTTATCTTGACATAGCCATACGAGAACTGCATCTCTTTGGTTCTGCGTCTTGTACGGTCGTAGCAGAAAATGCGCTCGTTGTATTGATAATATACGGTGTTGCGTCGCTTGTCTGAATATGAAGTAATAATTTTCGCTCCTGCAGGTATGCCTGCACTCTGCGTTGCACCAGCATATTCCGCATAACAGCTGGCACTTATGTGTGTGATATTGGTTTTTCCATATACGCCGCCACCATGCAGCAGCATTGTCGCCACTGCCACCGATAGCAGTATTTTCTTATTGAAGATATTCATATTTTGTTATTGTCAGTTTCAAATCAGAAGGCAGCCTATCTGGTAGACCGCTGCCGACACAATCCATGCCACGCCAGTCGTATATAGCGCGACAAAGACAGCCCATTTCCATGTTCCTGTCTCGTTTTTGATGGCAGCAATGGTTGCGAGGCATGGGAAGTAGAGTAGCACAAAGAGCAGGAAGCTATATGCCTTTAAGGGTGTAATGCCGTCGCTTATCATCTTGTCGTAGATGTTGCTCTGAGCGTTGGAGTCTGTTCCTGCCTCGCTATCGTCAACATACAGAATGCCCATTGTAGATGCGACAATCTCTTTAGCACCGATTCCAGACACCAGTCCGACGTCGAGTTTCCAGTCAAAGCCCTGTGCTCTGAACACGGGTTCTATGGTTTTACCAATGCGGCCGATGAAACTCTGCTCCTGCTGAGCCTGTTGCGACAGTGACGAGTCGTGCGGGAAATAACCCAACGCCCACACTATGATGCTCGCAACAAGAATGATGCCACCCATCTTCTTCAGATATTCCTTGCCCTTCTCCCATGTGTGGCGCGCAATAGCCTTTGCGGTGGGGAAGCGGTAGGGTGGCAGCTCCATCACGAAAGGAGTGTCTTCGCCCTTAAACAGGGTGCGACTGAACAGACGGCTCATTATGACAGCCATTACGATGCCTATCACATACAACGAAATCAGCACCGCCGACTGCAAGCGTGGCGCAAACATCGTGCCTACTATCATGATGTATATCGGCAGTCGTGCCGAGCAACTCATGAACGGAAGTATGAGCATGGTGATGAGTCTACTGCGTCGGCTTTCAATGGTTCGCGTTGCCATGACCGCCGGGACGTTACATCCGAAGCCCATGATGAGAGGGATGAACGATTTGCCGTGCAACCCCATCTTGTGCATGAGCTTATCCATGATGAACGCCGCACGTGCCATATATCCGCTGTCTTCCATCAGTGAGATGAAGAAGTAGAGTATAAGAATCTGCGGCAAGAACACTATGACAGAGCCTACGCCGCCAATGATGCCATCGACAAGCATGGCTTTCAGCGGACCCTCCGCCATGTTGCTGGTAATCAGACCGCCGAGCGCGGAGATGCCACTGTCTATCCAGTCCATAGGGTATTGGCCGATTGAGAATGTGACCTCAAACATTAGCCATATTATAAATAGGAACAGCGGGAAACCGAGGTAGCGGTTTGTCAGCAGATTGTCAACGATGTGCGTCATCTGGTAGGTGTCACGCTTCGTACCAGTCTGGTAGCCTGCCTCCTGGAGCGCACCGTGTATAAAGCCGTATTTGGCGTCCATAATGGCTGTCTCGCTGTCTTCGTGCGTGTATTCGAGCACCTCTGCTGCCGCCTTGTCGCGCGCAGCGATTATCTTTGCGTAGTTAGGGAAAGACGAAACGGTCTTCTCTGTTTCCTTGTCGTTTTCCAATAGCTTTATTGCGAGGTAACGCGTAGAGTAGCGGTGGCGCTGGTCTTCAAGCGTCTTTAGTTCTTTCTGTATTTCAGATATGCCTTTTTCGATGTAAGGACCGTGGTTGATGTGGATGTGACGGAACACATTGTTGCGTGGCTTCACGCCGCATGCGAAGTCCTCTTCATGGGCATTGCTTTCGCCATCGTCAGTTTTTTCGTATTCGGCATGCCACTTTCTGATTTCCTCTGCTACCTCGGGATTGAGATTTCCCTCGTTGTCGAGGAAATCGCTGCCCTCATACAGGTTTATGATGATGTGGAAAAGGAGTTCAACGCCACGTCCGCTCTTAAACGAGGTTGGAATCATCGGCACGCCAAAGAGCTGACCAAGTTTTCCGTAGTCTATGTTGTCGCCACGCTTCTCTGTCTCATCAAACATGTTTAGAGCACACACCATGCGCAAGTGCATATCTATAAGCTGACTCGTAAGGTACAGGTTACGCTCCAGATTGCTGGTGTCGATGACGTTGATGATGACGTCAGGGGTCTTATCTATTATCTGTTTGCGAACATAGAGTTCCTCAGGGGAGTAGGCAGACAGGGAGTAGGTGCCTGGCAGGTCTACGATGTTGAACTCGTAACCCTCAAAGGTGGCGTGCCCTTCCTTTGCGTCTACCGTCACGCCAGAGTAGTTGCCGACATGTTCGTGGGCTCCTGACGCGAAATTGAAGAGTGATGTCTTGCCACAGTTAGGGTTGCCGACCAGCGCCACATTTATAATACGGCGTCTTTTACGGGCTGCAGCATGAAGGCGCTTTTCTGTTGTGTCATAAGAGCTATTGTCTTCTATGCCTTGTGCTGCAGCAATATCTGGCTTCTGCTCTGAAGCCTCGAGCTTCTTTGCCTCTTCCTCAGAGACAACTTCAATCTTTTCTGCTTCGGAGTGCCGGAGCGACACTTCGTAGCCCATAATCTTATATTTTACGGGGTCTTGCAGCGGTGCATTAAGCAGCACCTCTACCTCTTTGCCCTTGATAAATCCCATCTCTACGATGCGTTTACGGAATCCGCCATGGCCCGTGACCTTGACTATGACTCCGTGCTCACCCGTTTTAAGTTCTGATAGTTTCATCTTGTTATATCTTTTGTTTAATCGCGACACTACAAAATTACTATATTTTGTTGACATATTGGCAGATAACGGGCTAATTTACCGCATTTTAGGTAGAGAAAAGAAAAAAGTTCGTGTGTGGTGCTATGTTTTATAGTTAAATTCAGTAAATTTGGATATTATTTCAAATGACAAATAAAATGAACACGAAAAGACTCTCCCGTCACAACATATTGAGAACTTTTTTAGTGGCTGTATTGGCTGTATGGCTACAACCGACGCTGTCGCAGACGCTGGTGCGTGCTAACCGACAGGTTCATTTCAAAGACAGTGTGCCAGCAGGAAACTATAGCGGCATCGCCCATTTATATGATAACGTGTATGCTTTGGCAGACGACAAGGCTCCGTATGACGGATATAGGAAGGTGGAGATTGTCGTTGACTCGATAAACGGAGAGATAAAGTCGGTGGCAGACCGTGGCTATGTCGCCTCAAATGTAAAGAATAGAGACACTGAGGGCATAGTATATGTAAAGAAATCGGGAACCCTCATGACGATAGGGGAGGCGGACAGTAAAATAATCTGTTACTCAGACGATTGCCAGAACATAGTAAAGGAACTGCAACTTGAGAAAGGAACGGGCAACAGTAGTTATGAGTCGCTGTGTCATGACGAAGAATCTGGAGTCATTTATGCCTGTACGGAAGCGCCGCTGCCTGCTGATGACGACGCCAATCACAACAAAATACGTATTCAAGCGTTTGACTTGAACTTCAATAAAATAGGTAATTGGATGTACCGTACGGACAAACCCGCAGGCAAAAAGGACAAAGCGGGAGTCTATGCGTTTGGTGTCAGTGAGCTGATGGCATACGACAGCCACACGCTGTTGGTGCTTGAGCGTGAGTCATACGTGCCTAAAAAGAAGATTGGAGCATGGACTATATGCAAGCTATATAAGGTGGATTTGAGTCAAAGTGGCAACGTCGGACGTGCAGAAAAGGCTGCTGACGTTTCTATACCAACCGTCAGGAAACAGCTGTTGCACCGTTGGAAAACAAAAATGAACTTTACACGTCAAAACTTCGCAAACTATGAAGGCATGTGTATGGGTCCGAGGCTTTCAGACGGGAGTGCAACTATCATCTTAGTGGCTGATTCACAAAACCAGTCGCACGGCATATTGCGCGACTGGTTTAAAACTATTGTCGTGAGGTAAGCACATCACGCTCTATCCATTTCACCACAGCATCTTCGTCATTGCTGCCAATCACCTCGTCGGCAATAGCTTTAACATCGTCGAAGGCGTTGGACACGGCGACGCTATGGTCGGCTATTTTCATCATCGGTATGTCGTTACGATTGTCGCCAAACACCACAATGCGCTCTACGCCAAGCGTCTCTGCCAATTGCTTTATGGCATGGGCTTTGGTCGTGGAGGGTGCATAGATGTCAAGTATGCCTTGTGACGTGTCGAAGATGTCGTAGTAACAGGCGGGAGCACATTGTATATTCTTATCCTTAATTTCTGCTACTATGGATTCTTCCGTACCATATTCGCCCATAGAAAAGACAAGTACCGCCTCATCGGGATTGTCGGCTTCAAGCTTTGCAGAGAGATGCAGACGCTTGTACTTGGTCTTTATGCGTGGTTCGATAAACTCCTTTTCCTTATCAGAAAGGTCTTCTACATGATTCACTATCAGTGTGTTTTCATGGCGACGATAGACGAATGGATTTATGCCGTGACGCTCAAAGACCTCAAGTATCTGCCTAACGTCGTCGTTAGGCATTGCCTTTACGCTAATGAAAGAGTCTGCATTGCTGTCCCATAGGGCAGCACCGGTCATGACTATGAACGGCACGGTGGCTTTGATATTACTCATTAGCGAAACGACAGTGGCAGGAGTGCGGGCTGTAGCCACCGTGAAGAGCACGCCTTCGTTGGCTATAAGCTCGTTGAGCTTGTCTGTTGTGTATTGTGACAGCACCGAATTGCTGTTGAGCAATGTGCCGTCCATGTCACTCACATAAAGTGATTTGCGATTCATATATTACATTGCGAGCAGTCTGTTACTGCGATTTTTACGCCATTCCACTCTTCAGGTTCTTTATCAAAGCGTTAAGTTGGTTGTCATCGCTGATAAGCACGTCGCGCGGTTTGCTGCCTTGTGCCGCACCCACGACGCCAGCTTTCTCTAACTGGTCCATAAGTCTGCCGGCACGGTTGTAACCGATAGAGAAGCGGCGCTGAATCATACTTGTACTGCCTTGCTGGCTTGTCACGATGGCGTGTGCTGCCTCTTCAAAATACGGATCGAGGGTTGTCATGTCACCACTAACACCTCCTGAGGCAGCCTCTCCGCTGTCAGGATTTTCAGGTTCGGGTATCGGCATCGGCTCTACAGGACCTGGCTGCTCGGCGATATAGGCGTTTATGCGCTCCACCTCGGGCGTATCGACAAAGGCACACTGCACGCGAATCGGCTCGCTGCTGCCGTTGAGGATAAGCATATCACCCTTTCCGATAAGCTGATTAGCACCAGGTTTGTCCAAGATGGTACGTGAGTCGACCATCGAACTTACACGGAACGCCATACGTCCAGGGAAGTTTGCCTTGATGGAACCGGTTATAATATTCGTTGTCGGACGCTGTGTGGCAATCACCATATGTATGCCCACGGCGCGCGCCAACTGCGCAATACGTGTTATCGGGCGCTCCACCTCTTTGCCAGCAGTTATGATAAGGTCACCAAACTCATCGATTATCACGACAATATAAGGCATGAAGTCATGGCCACGGGCAGGATTCAGCTTGTGGTTCAAGTACTTTTCGTTATATTCCTTAATATTACGGGCGCCCGCATCCTTTAATAATAGGTAGCGGTTGTCCATGAGAGTACAAAGTCCGTTCAGCGTCTTCACGACCTTTGAAGTGTCTGTTATAATCGGCTCCTCAACGTTTTCGTCAAGCGAAGCCATGAAGTGGTCGGCTATAGAGTTATACACACTAAACTCCACCTTCTTGGGATCAACAAGCACAAGCTTCAGTTCGTTGGGATGTTTCTTATACAGCAACGACGTGATGATGGCGTTCAGACCGACAGACTTACCCTGTCCGGTAGCACCAGCAACAAGCAAGTGCGGCATCTTGGCAAGGTCAGCAATGTAGGCATCGTTAGTAATGGTCTTGCCAAGTGCTATCGGCAACTCATACTTACACTCCTGAAATTTGCGCGAGTTGAGTATGCTCTCCATCGAGACAATCTTCTTATTCTTGTTCGGAACCTCAATACCGACAGTTCCTTTACCTGGTATTGGCGCGATGATTCGCACTCCGAGAGCACGAAGACTCAACGCAATGTCGTCTTCAAGATTGCGTATTTTTGAGATGCGCACTCCCTCTGCAGGAGTCACCTCATACAGAGTGATGGTCGGTCCGACGGTCGCTTTTATCTCCTTGATGCTCACATTAAAGCTATTAAGCACCTCCACAATACGAGCATTGTTGCTCTTTATCTCGTCCATGTCAACCGTAGGATTGACATCATCGCCGTACTTCTTCAGCAGATTAAGAGTCGGGTACTTGTATCTTGTAAACGGTTCTTTCGGATTTATGGGCGTGTTGATGTCAACTTTAGCATTTACTGTCTGTGCCCCTGCTTTCTCGTCACCCTTTGCAACCTCTACAACAAGGCCGTCACTACCATTTGTAGGCTGTTGATTAGCAGGCTTTACGGGCTGGCTCGAGGCAAGATTTATTGTGGGAGCAGTGTTTTCTGACAGCGCGTTTTCGTCACCGCGAGGCGCCTTCTCCACCGCATTTTCTGTCAGATCAATAACCGTTATGCCACCATTTGGAGCATGTTTACTCTGCTGTTCTTCGTCATTCTCGACATTATTACTATTCTCTTCATCGGAATCTACAGCGTCGTTGTCGTCCAACGGTTCCTCATAAGCAGGTTCTTCCTGTACATTCATAGTGTTAGTTACGGTCAAACGCACCTTGCTTGTAAGGTATTTGACCGGGTTAAGCATCTTTCTTATCCAGATGATTGTCTGCGAACTCAAGAATGTCAGGAATATAATTGCCGTCAAAGCAAGCGTCACCGTCAATCCAGGAGGACCGATAAGGTTTTCCAACTGCTGCATGCAGTACAAGCCATGATTGCCTCCAGGATTGTAGACCTCACCGCGCATAATCGGCGCGAGGAACTTCGCAAACGCTATTGAACACCATATCATGACGATGGCAAGTCCAAAGAACCACTTCCATATATTCAAATCGAAGATGCGCATGAGCTTCATGCCAACGATGAACATAAATATGGGAATGAGAAACGACGGTAAACCGAAGTTCAACGTTATGAAATAATACGACACTATAGCCCCAAAGCTGTGACAACAGTTTGAGAACACATTGTTTTCATTACGCCATTCGCTTGGCCGCAGGTTTTCCAAGATGCTTTGGTCGGCCTGTCCGGTACGTAAGAATGAAACGAATGATATCACGAAAAATATGGAAACGGCTACAAAGCAAAGGCCGAAAATAAAATCTGTGCGTTCATTACTTAATATACTCTGTAAGCTTGTAAATCCGCTTGACTTATTGGACTTCTGTGCAGTTTTTTTTCTTGCCATGAGTTTTCTAATACATTTTAAGTGCAAAAATACTGTAAAAATGTTGGAAACGTACAAAAATTAGTAACTTTTTTTCTAATTTTGTAAGTCAAAAGCAATGGTAACGATGAGAACTATATACAACAAATACGACAAGAACAAGATTAATACATTGCCGCAGGAGCTGTTTTCGGGAAAGATAGTTGTAATACAAAGCGAGAGCGAAGCTGAGAAAGCCGTTGACTATCTTTTGAAATCAGATATTATGGGCGTAGATACCGAGACACGTCCGACATTCAAAAAAGGCCAGATGCATAAGGTGGCATTGCTGCAAGTCTCTACCAAGGACATCTGTTTCCTGTTCAGACTGAACTTCATAGGCATGCCAGAGTCTGTTATAAAGTTGCTGTCCAACACGACAGTGCCTATGATTGGTCTTTCGTGGCATGACGACATTTGCTCCCTTCACCGCCGTACCGATTTCAAGCCAGGCCTTTTTATCGACATACAAGACATCGTAAAGAGAATCGGAATCGAAGACCTGAGCCTGCAAAAACTATATGCCAACATCTTTGGCAAGAAGATAAGCAAACGCCAGCGGTTGACAAACTGGGAGGCAGATGTGCTCAACGACAAGCAGAAACGATACGCTGCAACCGACGCATGGGCTTGCATAAACCTCTATCAAGAGATTATACGCCTCGATGCTGAGCAGGACTTCAATCTTGTAACAGTTCCGCAGCCTGAGACTCAAAATAAGAAGGAGCAAGACGCGGAGGAGCAGGCCGTAGCCCGATAACTATTTCTGATGACAACCAACGTCTTGAGAAGCGGCAACATCAAGACCGGAGCAAACCATAATATTACAGGAAGCAAACCATAATACAATAGGAAGCAAACCATAATATAATAGAAAACAAACAAGAAAAACAATACATGTACAGGACAATACGCTTAAAAAGAGGTAAGGAAGAGAGTCTGAAGCGATTCCATCCTTGGGTGTTTTCCGGTGCCATAGCGTCTGCTGACGACGGCATAGAGGAGGGAGACATCGTAAGAGTAGTTAACAGCAACAACGAGTTTGTTGCTGTAGGAATGTTCCAGATAGGTTCAATTGCTGTGCGCGTGCTGACCTTCAAAGACACCGCTATAGACCACGAGTTCTGGGTCTCACGTCTGTCGTCGGCGTTGGAGATGCGCCGTGCGATAGGCATCGTGGACAATCCGCAGAACAACACCTACCGTCTTGTACACGGTGAGGGCGACAACTTGCCCGGACTAGTCATCGACTGCTATGGCCCTACAGCCGTCATGCAAGCCCATTGTGTAGGCATGCACATGCTGCGCCATGACATTTGCGAAGCATTGAAAGAAGTTATGGGCGACAGAATGGCCAACCTCTATTATAAGAGCGACACCACGCTTCCGTTCAAGGCCGACATCGAGCACGAAAACTCATTCATCTACGGTGGTGACGAGAACGACATAGCAGTAGAAAACGGTCTGAAGTTCCATGTCGACTGGCTGCGCGGTCAGAAGACCGGATTCTTCGTTGACCAGCGCGAAAACCGCCAACTGCTTGAGTCTTACGCCAAAAACCGCTCGGTACTGAACATGTTCTGCTACACAGGAGGTTTCTCTGTGTACGCCATGCGTGGCGGAGCAAACATCGTACACTCCGTTGACAGCAGCGCCAAAGCCATAGAACTAACGAACCGCAACGTAGCAGAGAACTTCGGAGACGACCCTCGTCACGAAGCGTTTTGTGAAGATGCGTTCAAGTTTCTTGATGCCAACGACAAGAAATACGACCTCATCGTGCTCGACCCACCAGCCTTTGCGAAGCACAGAGCAGCCCTGCACAACGCACTAAAGGGCTACACCCGTCTTAACGTGAAAGGTCTGCAGAGCATCAAGCCAGGCGGCATCCTGTTCACATTCAGCTGTTCTCAGGTTGTGACAAAGGACAATTTCCGCAACGCCGTGTTCACCGCAGCCGTCCAGGCGAACCGCAAGGTGAGAATACTGCACCAGTTGCACCAGCCCGCCGACCATCCGATAAACATCTACCACCCCGAGGGAGAATATCTCAAGGGTCTGGTTCTGTATGTAGAATAAGCCGCTGTCAAGCGGTCTTAACACTAAAGTATGAACAACGAAGAACGGTCGTTCCTGAAATTAGTAATTGATTACTCGCAACGGCACAAGCTTTTTCACGCAAAGGGCCTTTATCTTGTAGCCCTGTCAGGCGGCGCAGACAGCGTCGCCTTGTTGCGTGTGATGAAAGCAATGGGGATTACGGTGCATGCCATGCACTGTAATTTTCATCTTCGTGGGACGGAGTCAGACCGTGACGAACAGTTCTGCAAGGACTTGTGCGAGCGTCTCGGCATAGAACTCCACCTCATACATTTCGACACAAAGACCTATTCGGCACTCCACCACGTCAGCATCGAAATGGCGGCACGAGACCTTCGCTACGCCTATTTCAACCGTCTCGCCAAAGACCTGTCCGCTTGCGGCATATGCGTAGCACACCATCGCGACGATTGCGCAGAAACGGTGTTGCTCAATCTGTTACGCGGCACAGGTGTACACGGACTTCGTGGCATCATGCCCCGCAACGGCAACATCTTGCGTCCACTATTGTGTGTAGGGCGTAAGGACATCGAACAATATCTGACAGCCATCTCACAGGACTACGTGACAGACAGCTCCAATCTTGTCAACGACGTCATGCGCAACAAGATAAGGCTTGACATCATGCCTCTGCTCGAACAGATTAACCCCACCGCGAAGGAGACAATAGCAAAAAGTGCGGAACACATTGCTGAAGCAACCAAGATTGTAGATGCTTCAACAAGCCATTCTATAGACGATATAAGAGTCGCATCGCAAAAGTACGACGTGTATAGCATTGACGGGCTAATGCAGCAACCGTCTTCAGAATACGTATTGTTCACCTTGCTTGAACGCTTCGGATTCTCTTCACAACAGGTACATCAGATACACGACACTATAAGTCAGAACCGTCTTGCGTGCGGCAAGACATGGTCAAGCGACACACACGCCGTACTGCTCGACCGTGGAAACATAGTCGTCAACACGCTGAACAACAAACCGTTCAAGCCCATGCGCATACCAGAAACGGGTACATACATTATAGATTCGGCAGAACACAAGATAAAACTCGAAGTTCTGCCATACGAAGGCATGCAGTCTATCAGCAAGGAGGCGTCGTGTGCATGTGTAGATGCAGACAAGGTAGCGTTTCCTCTTACGCTCCGGTTGTATAGCAACGGCGACAAATTCATTCCATTTGGAATGAGACAGCACAAGCTTGTCAGCGACTATCTCACCGACAAGAAACGAAACTTGTTCGACAAACGCGAACAATTGGTATTAACGACCCACAACAACGAGATCGTGTGGGTCGTTAATGAGCGTGTCGACAACAGGTTCCGTGTCAGCGACAGCACTAACGCTGTGCTAAAAATTGCTCTGCTCTGACAAGGTCATCAGGTGTGTCTATGCCGATGGTCTCTACGTCAGTCAATCCTACTTTTATTCTGTAGCCATTCTGCAACCAACGCAGCTGCTCAAGGCTCTCTGCCTTTTCGAGCGACGACATGGGCAACTTGGATATTTCTGCCAGCACATTCTTTCTGTAAGCATATATTCCTATGTGTTTAAGGAAAGGATAGTGGTCAAGCCAATCACACGTCTCGACGTTTCTCACAAACGGTATGACCGAACGTGAGAAGTACATTGCGTAGCCGTTGTTGTCGAGAACGATTTTTGGAGAGTTCTGGTTCATCACAGCCTGCATGTCTGCAAACGGCTTGCCGAGGGTAGCAATCTGTGTGCGGTCGTCGTCTTTGAAGCAGTCACACACGGTCTTTATCTGGCTCTCCTGAATGAACGGCTCGTCGCCCTGAATATTGACAACGACGTCCCAGTCTCCGCCAAGTTTCTCCATTGCTTCCTCTATTCTGTCCGTACCGCTCTTATGGTCGGCACGGGTCATAATAGCGCATCCACCAAATGACACCACCGCATCGTAAATGCGCTCGTCGTCAGTGGCAACATACACTTTGTCAAGCACTCTGTTCGCAATTTCATAAACGCGCTCTACAACGTATTTGCCACCCAACTTTGCCAATGGTTTTCCTGGAAAGCGCGTGGAGGCATAACGTGCAGGTATTATTCCGATAAATTTCATATACAGACTTTTTTTTAAAAATGAATCGTTTTGTTTATCATGCAAAATTAGACAAAAAAAACGAATCTACAAGTTGAAAATCAAAAAAGAGGGCATTGCCAACCGATTTAACACTCACCGTTTTTGCCATCGGGTAGAGTTGACAAAATGATAGTGCCCATTTGGCCTTGTCACTACGGCCCTTTGACGACGTCAGTACGGCCAAATGACAACGTCAAAGGGGCCTAATGGGAACGTCGCGGAGCGTTTAACATACGTTAAGAATTAACGAAAGAAATCGTCTCGAAAACGTGGCAAAATGTCAGATAAACCGTCGTTTTGCTTACTTTTTGTCCCAGTGAATTATAAGCTAAAACGCCTTTACGACTTTGTTGCCACCTGCCTACGTTTTGTTCCGACAACAAATAGGGGAGCGGTGGGGTGATGCGCTATAGTTTACACATATTATTACTATTTCGTCGGAGGCTTTAAAATGTTTACACAAAGGTTAGTAAAAGTGCAGATAAACACAAGGTGAACTGTGCAACAGCTTGCATTTGCACTATTTTTGTGTAAAAAAAGCAAATTATTTTTGCTCTTTCAACGAAATTGGCTAATTTTGAAAATCAAACGACGAAACGTCATTTCTATACAAAACTAATTACGGAAAAGTTGAAATCATGTTGAAATCCAATATAAAACTATTAAATATTATAATTGCCTTGATGCCCTCATTTGCATATGCACAGAAGATAACGCTCGGCGCATGTGAGACGAGAGACGGAGGCGCCTACAGAGGAGAGATGCAGGCAGGAAAGCCCCACGGCAAAGGCTTGGCACGATACCAGAACGGCGACACCTACGAAGGGCAGTACGTCAAAGGCAAAAGACAGGGACACGGAATCTATTCCTTCTCCGACGGAGAGAAATATGACGGCGAATGGTTCCAGGACCAGCAGCACGGCCACGGCACATACTACTTCATGAACAACAACAAGTATGTGGGTCTGTGGTTTAGGGATTACCAACAAGGCCACGGCATCATGTACTATTACAATGGTGACAAGTATGAAGGCAACTGGGACCAAGACAAGAGAAGCGGAAGAGGAAAATACACGTTTGCAGGCGGTGCCTACTACGACGGCATGTGGTTGGGCGATAAAAAAAACGGCAAGGGTGTATATGTATGGGGCGACGGCACCACCTACGATGGTATGTGGAAAGACAATATGCGCTCAGGAAAGGGCACTAACCGATATGCTGACGGCGACGTGTATGTGGGGGACTGGCTCAACGACGAGCAGAACGGCAAGGGCATATACAAGTTCCAGAACGGCGACGTCTATGAGGGCGACTACGTTCAAGGAGAGCGCACGGGAGAAGGAATATTCCGCTACGTAAACGGCGATAAATATACAGGACATTTCAGCGAGGGCTCGCTGAACGGCACTGGAACCTACAGTTGGAAAAACGGCGACGTGTATATGGGTGAGTGGAAGAACGACCTGCAAGACGGCAAGGGCAAGTTGACGAAGAAAAACGGCGATGTCTTTGACGGCACTTTCAAGAAGGGTAAGCCCGACGGCATGGTGATTGTCCATTTTTCTGACGGCAGCAAATACAAAGGAACATATAAAAACGGAAAGCGTGAGGGTTCTGCGATAGAAGTTACGAAGGACGGCACACGCTTTGAAGGGACCTATGTTAACGACAGACGCGACGGAAAATTCATTGAGAAAAACCGCGACGGACAGATCGTGAAAAAGGGACGCTACGAAAACGGACGCCGCTATGAAGAATGATGACTTCTTCGGCAGCAGACAATGAGGTTGACATCGAACGCAACACACGCAAGTAACACATAAATTACCAATTATAATTATAACTCTATGAAATCTGACAAAGGGAAAAAGACATATCGTTTCAAGCACATTGGCATTGTGCGAAACGACGAATATTTGGCTCCATTTGAAGAGGCTATAAAAGGTCGACACGACCACGCTCTGTGGAAGTTGAAATGTCTGACCAACGATGGCAAGACGAAACTGAGCGATTTTGCCAACGGACACAAATACTATGGCCTGCAGAAAAAGACCCGCGGATGGGTATTTAGAGAATGGGCTCCAAACGCGACACGTATCTTTCTTGTTGGCGACTTCAGCAACTGGAAGGAAAGCGAGAAGTACGAAGCCCACCGCATAGAGGGTACTGGCGATTGGGAACTGAAACTCAGCGAGAAAGCTGTAAAGCACGGCGACCTGTACAAGATGCACGTGTACTGGGACGGCGGACATGGTGAGCGCATACCAGCATGGGCAACACGCGTTGTACAGGACGAACAGACAAAGATATTTTCCGCACAGGTGTGGAATCCGGCGGAGCCGTACAAATGGGAGAAGACTAAGTTTGCCACTCCCAGAAAGCCTCTTCTTATATATGAATGTCACGTAGGCATGTCGCAAGATGCCGAGAAAGTGGGCACTTACGACGAGTTCCGTCTCAACGTTTTGCCAAGAATCATAAAGGATGGATATAACTGCATCCAAATCATGGCTATACAGGAGCATCCGTACTATGGCTCTTTTGGCTACCACGTGAGCAGTTTCTTCGCTCCGTCAAGCCGATTCGGAACACCGGAACAGCTTAAAAAGCTCATAGACACGGCTCACAAGCACGGCGTAGCGGTCATTATGGACATCGTACACAGCCATGCCGTGAAGAACGAAATAGAGGGATTGGGCAACCTTGCAGGCGACCCGAACCAGTATTTCTATCCTGGCGACAGACACGAACATCCAGCTTGGGACAGCCTCTGCTTCGACTATGGCAAGAACGAGGTAATCCATTTCTTGCTCTCCAATTGCAAATATTGGCAAGAAGAGTTCCACTTCGATGGCTTCCGATTCGATGGTGTCACCTCCATGCTGTATTACAGCCACGGACTCGGCGAGGCGTTCTGCGGTTATCAAGACTACTTTAATGGTCACCAGGATGACAATGCAATATGCTATCTTACACTCGCCAACCTACTTATACATGAGGTTAACCCCAAGGCTATAACCATTGCAGAGGAGGTTAGTGGCATGCCGGGACTGGCAGCCAAGTTTACTGACGGCGGCTATGGCTTCGACTATAGAATGGCAATGAACATACCGGACTACTGGATAAAGACCATCAAGGAACAGCCGGACGAGCATTGGAAGCCGAGCAGCATACTGTGGGAGGTGACGAACAGACGCAAAGATGAGAAGACTATCAGCTATTGCGAGAGCCACGACCAAGCACTGGTGGGCGACAAGACGCTTATCTTCAGACTGATAGACTCTGACATGTACTGGCACTTCCGCCACGGCGACGAGACGGCACGCGTCAACAGAGGCATCGCGCTGCACAAGATGATTCGCCTTGTGACTGCATCGACCATCAACGGCGGCTATCTGAACTTCATGGGTAATGAGTTCGGCCATCCGGAATGGATTGATTTTCCACGCGAAGGCAACGGTTGGAGTTACAAATACGCTCGCAGGCAGTGGAATCTTGTAGACAACAAAGAGCTTGACTATCACTTCCTTGGTGACTTTGACCATGACATGATTTCCGTGATTAAGAGCGAAAAGAATCTGCAACAGACACCTGTGCAGGAGATATGGCACAACGATGGCGACCAGATTCTTGCCTATATGCGCGGCGATTTGATATTCGTCTTCAACTTCAATCCTACCAAGTCGTTTACTGACTACGGCTTCTTGGTACCGATAGGAGCCTACGATGTTGTGCTGAATACAGACTCGACAAAGTATGGAGGCAACGGATTTGCAGACGATTCCATAACGCATCTCACCAATTACGACCCATTATACATGGCTGACAGAAAGGAATGGCTGAAACTTTACATTCCGGCAAGAACGGCAGTCGTGTTAAAGAAAAACTAAAAGAATGGTTTTTATAAATCAAAGTGAAAAGTATGTGCGCACCATGTGCGCCATACTTTTTTCTGTTTTCTGTTTTTTGTACCTGTATTTCTTTCAGGCAGACCTAATGGCACTTACCCAACATGTTCTCTCTGAAGGACAGACGACTTATGACAAGACGCCTGGAGCGATTATCGTAACATGCGTTTTAATGTTGCTACAGGTATTCTTCTCGCGGGCAATGCAGTTGACAAGCGTTTTCTACGCCCTTACTTACGTACCGTCTTTCATCTCTTTGATGGCACTGACAGGCATCAGAGCAAACGGCGGCAGCTACGATTTCGGGGCATGGGGATATGCATTGCCAATATCATTGCTGCTTTGCATCGCCTGCATACCATTCTCACGCAAGCGCTATAAGAACATAATGCTGCATCAAATCAAGACTTCTACAACGGTCTTGGTGAACGTTTCGTTCTTCCTGTTGATGTTTTTGCTGACCTGTTCGCTCTCTGACAGTTCTACAAAACTGCACAAACAGCTTAAAGCCGAGAGGCTTTTGATGAGCGAAGACTATGACAATGCGATTGAAACCGTTCGTTCTTACGACCGACCGGACAATGTTTTGACCGCCATTGGAGCTTATGCTCTATCTCAAAAGGGCTTGTTGGCAGACAAACTGTTCACACTTCCGTTAGCCGCAGGAGCCGAATCGCTGTTGCCAGCGCGCAACTCCATGACCATGTTCCCGTCTAACAGAATATTCAACTATGTCGGTGTATGCACCAAGCAGGACATGTCTACAAGTAAATACATAGACTATGTGTACCGCAAGAACTTGGGTAAAAAGCCCTTTGGCGACTATTACTTGTGTTCGTTGCTTATGGACAAGAAACTCGACAAGTTCGTTTCAAGTGTTACAAAATACTATAACTTGAATAATCCGCTTCCTACACACTATCGCGAGGCACTGCTTTTGTACACCCATCTACGCTCAAACCCGAAGATAATATACCAAAACAGCGTCATGGAAGCAGACTTTCAAGACTTCCAATCGCTTGAAGACAAATACAAAAACACTACAGAGCGCCGCAATATGTTATGCGACGTTTATGGCAACACTTACTGGTTTTACTACTTCTACATAAAACCAGGCAACGGCATCTAAGCATTGATTGCGCCACAATGGGGACATTTCCCCTTTCGGCGCAATTTACTTCCGCAGTTGCCGCACGTGTAAAGACAAGTACGCGCCACCTTTTTATACTGACGGAACGAATAGACTACATACACAACAAGCAGGACATAGCCAACATAATAGAGCGTGGCAATGCTGAAAATGATGTAGTTTGCGGCACAGATAGCAGCCGTTCCGCACAGATACAGCACCGCTTGTGAAAACGGCAGCTGCCTTTTCACGTCGTCAACCATTGCTAACGACAGAATCAACATGCCCCATACCGCCGACACAAATATGCCCAAGACGACAGGAAGCGAGAACGGATTGAGTGACGGATGGAAGTAGAAGTGACGCCATTCGCCTGGCGCGAACATCTGAATGCTTGAGTAAAACGTCGCCGCCACTGCCACAGCGATTGCGAGAAGGGTAGGGTAGACAGAGTCGATGTCGTTGAAATGAACGATATAAGCCCTTTTTCTGAGCATGATGCGCAACGAATAGCCTATGGAAATGACGCCTATGATAAGCAGAAAGACCAGCAAATGGGTGTCGGAAAAGGTGCTTATAAACTGCGAAATAGGGTCGTTGGGCATTACACTCTTTAATAGCGCCCCTTCATGTATCCATCCGAAAGTGTCTTGGTCGCGTGCCAACTGCACCCAAACGGAGTCTATGCTGTCATTAGGCAATATCCTTATGTCCGCTACAACGAGATGATTGTTCTTATGAACAAATACAGTGTCTGTGAGCATGTGGTTCAGTATTTCTTCCGGTTGCTGTCGAATTATAGGCATAGAGTCTGCCTTTACAACAAAGTTATAGTTGCGTGAGTAGCAGCGTATGTGCTTGTTATCAGCGACACTGCTACTTGTGTTTCGTTTTGACGAACCTACAGCAGACGGCTTTTGGTTGTAGCAGCCAGCAAAAGCAGCCACAATTGTCGTGAGCAACAATATTCGTTGCAACCTAAACAATATGGAAGAAATACGTCTCATACTAAACCTTTGAACCTGTTTTGTTATTATCCACTCTCACATTCATTTGACATTTGCTGCACTCAAACTCCAAACGGAAACGTCGTTTGTCTCCCAAGACAAGATACAACGGTTCTTTCCAGGTTGGCTTTGCGCCTCCGTTTTTCACACAAAAGCCGTAGGCGTATCTTATACAATACTTGCATTGCATGATTTTGGCGTCGTGCTGCTCTTTTATCTCATACGCTTTCTCTTGATGTTCCAACCCGTTTTTCGTATAGAAAGCAGAAGAAACACTATTGGCAATATTATACAGATAGCCCTGAGCAGGGTAGAAGTTGACACATGACGAATCGTTTGCGCCGACTTCGTTATTACCCGATGCATCTGGGAGTTGCATCGACTCTTCCTGCATGTACGCATCCATCTTGTCGACCAAATCCCTTCTCAATGCGGCAAGCATGCTCGAAGGAATGAACAATTCACCAATATTGTCCTTTATTTCCAAGCCCTTACACTCATAGACAGTATTGCCCAGCTTGGTCAACTGTTTCCTAATATTGTCTTCCTGCGGCTTCGACGCCAGCTGAAAATCGTTGTCGAGCGAAGCCTGAATGGTAGTCCCGCAACACTCACTCTGCAACACAATCTTGCCATTGTCAACGAACAGGACAAAACTTACGGCAATTTTCCTCTCAGCACTCGTACCTGACAGCAACTTGTCAAACGTCTGGTCGCTGTTTCTATAGAGCACCGTGCCACTCTCAATAGACTCCGGCATCTTCAACGGAAACACTCTGTTACCGACCACCTTGTTAGCTCTGAAGCCCACAAGCTCCTGGTCTCTCGAGATGAAACATAGTCCGTCACCATTGGCAAGACTTTCTATCGTCGACACGTTAAACGAATCTCTCCTTATCTCCTTTACCTTTCCGATATATTTTCCCATCGCTTTCGGCGACACGGGAGACGAGATATTGGGCGTGCGCCCCTTCAGACAATAGGTCGTATAGCCTCGATTGAACGTCTTGTCCAAATCGGGGGTAAAGCCATACTTGCTGCTTCCTATAGACGAACGTCTGTACTTGGCAGGATTAGCCTTCACTATCGCATCCAGTTTCTGGCTATATGCCGCCACGACATTCTTCACATAAGAGATGTCTTTTAAGCGTCCTTCAATCTTAAACGACGTGATGCCAGCAGCAGCCATGTCCTCAATGTTCTCAATCTGACACATATCCTTAAGCGAGAGCATGTAACGATTGTGGGCAATGACATTGCCATCGCTGTCCACAAGGTCAAATTTCATTCTACAGAACTGGGCGCACTCGCCACGGTTAGCACTTCGTTTGAAGCAATATTGTGACGCATAACACAGTCCAGAGTAGCTTACGCATAACGCGCCATGAACAAAAGCCTCAAGCTCCACGCCCTCATTGGCTTCATGTATACTCTTCATGTCTGCCAATGTGGTCTCGCGGGCAAGCACAACTCGTGAAAATCCGATGCTGTGCAGCCAAGAAACCTTTTGAGAAGTCCTGTTGTCTGTCTGTGTACTCGCATGAAGACGAGGTTTGAAGTAGGAGAGAGGATCGTTAGCTGGAGCCTGTTGGATGATTTCAACAAGAGCCATATCCTGCACCAGCAAGGCGTCAACATGCACCATTGCCAGCTCTCGAATCAGCTTTTTCACGTCCTCCAATTCGTCGTCATAAACGAGTGTGTTTATCGTCACATACACACGAGCCTTGTATTTATGCGCAAACTCACAGAGTTCCTTTATATCTTCGATATCGTTTCCAGCAGCAGCACGCGCACCATGATGCCGCGCACCAACATACACAGCATCTGCGCCATGTATTATTGCTTGTATTCCGAAATCTTTGTTCTTTGCTGGAGCAAGAAGCTCGAGCTCTCGTATATGACTGTCAGTCATCGTTGTCAATATTCATTTAACATTTAATTTACAGGTTGCTAAAGCATTTAATAACTTACATTAAAGCTTTAAGCACTTCCATACAAAGCGACTTTGCCTTTCAGTTGGCCATATCAGCCAATCTTGCTGATGTCGTATGGCGTCTCCTGGTAGACGTAATAGTTTATCCAATTGCTGAAGAACAGGTTCGCATGAGCACGCCACCTGACGATAGGAGGGTTGTCAGGATTATTCTCCAGGTAGTAGTTTTCCGGAATTTTCACGTCGTCGCGCTTGCCAAAGTCCCTGCGATACTCCTTGTCAAGAGTCAACGGAGAATACTCTAAATGTCCAGTGACAAAAAATTCGCGACCATTACGAGCCATGACAATACCAACACCGCTCTCATCAGAATCTGCTATCAGCGTCAGCTTATCACATGCCAAAATATCCTCTTTACGAACTTCTGTATGCCTTGACTGCGGCATGAAAAACTCATCATCAAACCCTCTGAAAATAGGCAATAGCGCATCTTGAGGTCTTTGACGGAAAACGCCGAACTTCTTACAATCCAGCGCGTATTTGGGTATACCATAGTGGTAGTACAATCCAGCCTGCGCCGCCCAGCATATATACAGAGTACTGGTGACATGCGTTTTCGCCCATTCAAAGATTGTCGTTATTTCGTCCCAATACGACACGTCTTTATAGTCGTACAACTCAATCGGAGCGCCCGTCACAATCATTCCGTCATATTTTTCGTCCTTCATCTCTTCGAAGTCACGATAAAACATCATCATGTGCTCAATAGGCGTATTCTTGGATGTGTGACTCTTAAGCTTCATAAAATCGATATCTATCTGCAGTGGAGTATTGGAGAGCAGACGAATCAAATCGGTCTCGGTCGTAATTTTAAGAGGCATCAGATTGAGAATGGCTATACGCAACGGACGAATGTCCTGCGTCGTAGCACGCGTATTGTCCATCACGAATATATTCTCTTTCTTTAATATATCGATTGCGGGTAATCTGTCGGGAAGTCTTAAAGGCATAACTTTAAATCTTTTTTATATTAATAGAGTTTTTGTCGCCGTAGCCTATAAAATAGGCTATACGTACCACAATGCAAAGTTAAGGCTTTTCTTCTAAAAAACTATATTTTTCCCTTAAAAAGAAGAAGAGAAGGAATCGGCTGTTATTTTCAGCAGAAGAGAGGGAGTAAAGTGAATACAAAAATACCTATTTATCATAATGGCGGTTATGTAACAAAAGTGCTTTTGAGAAACTAACTGACTTTTTACAGCATAAGAACACATCGTCTTATGTGGATAGATACGTAATTGTGAAAAAATCGATGATTATTCAGCTGCAGTCAGACAGAAGATAATTTTAGAGCGTAAAAGCAGAATCGAAAAATCGAAAAAGAACAAATAACAAAAAGGAAGCAACCGACTGCAAACGCGAAGAAAAAGAAGTGATTTTATGAACGATGCCTTTTGACAAAATGATAGCAGCCCTTTGAGCTTATCAAAGGGGCCATTTGGCATCGTCATTAAGGCCAAATGGCAACGTCAAATGGGCCTAATGGGAACGCCGTATGGCTTTTAACAGACGTTAAGAATTGGCGTTAGTTTTTATGGCAAAAACGTGGCAAAATGTCACAAAAAGGCAGTTTTTGCTTACTCCTCTCATCTGCTTATTTGCAAACAGCAAGTAGAAAACTTGCGAAACTTAGGTCATATAAAAAAAGGAGGACTGCAATGAAACAAGCAGTCCTCCCCTATCGTATTACGTCGATACCTACTTAAAGTTTTATTTTCTTCTTTGTGCCTTTACTTTCATTTGCCATTCGGTTGAGGGCAGTCACAACATACGTGTACTTGTCCTGTCCTTTGACATAAGGAAGTTTATACATTGGAGAAGACGTGATGGCTTCAATCGCGTTGCTGTTGTTAAGGTCTATGCGTTCACCCTTAGCAAATCGGTAAACCACATACTTCGTAGCCTCGTTTTTCCAGCCTGTACCCTTAGGCTTTTCCCAGAACAGAATCAGTCCATCGCTGGTCCATACTGGCTTCAACTTCTTTGGCTGCTTTGGCGTTGTGTTGTCTATAAATGGCATGAGAGGTTGCAAAGCGGGCTTCTTCCAATAGTGATTGCGCAGCATAGTGCCATAGTTTCCCATGTCGTCGACAACAGCCTTAGAATACCACAGCACAGTTCCCTGAATGTTAGATAACTGGTTGTGCAGCATAAACTTACGTCCCATTTGGTTGGTATTCGGGTTTTGAGGGTCAGCAAACTTAACCGTACGGTCTACACTCTCGCCAATATACAACGGTCTGTTAGAGCAGTATTTGTTCCACCACTTTATGAGTGTGAGATAGTCGGCAGCCTTGTTGCCGATTTCCCAATAAAGCTGTGGCACACAGTAGTCCACCCAACCGTTGTTTACCCACAACAACACGTCGGCGTAAAGTTCATCATAGTTTTGCAGACCAAAGGTCTCGCTACCATTAGGATCGTTGCGTTTGTTACGGTAAATGCCAAACGGCGACACGCCGAACTTCACCCAGGGTTTCAGGCTGTGGATGTGCTCGCCCAGCTCTTTAATGAACACGTTGACATTGTAGCGACGCCAATCGTTTACGTCTTTGATGCCATTGCTGTAGGCACGGAACTCCTTCTCGTCAGGAATTTTCACTCCTGCTGCGGGATAAGGATAGAAATAGTCGTCGATATGGAATCCGTCAATATCGTAACGACTAACTATGTCTTCCACCACCTTGTATATATATTCGCGATTTCGTGGAAGACCCGGATTCATAATGTACTGTCCGTCATACTCGAACACGCTTGTGGGGTCTGTCACGGCGATGTGGCTGTTTGACAGTTGGTGGGTGCTTTTTGTCTTGGCGCGATACGGATTAATCCATGCGTGCAACTCCATGCCTCTGCGGTGGCACTGGTCTATCATCCACTGCAGCGGATCCCAATATGGCGACGGAGCCTGTCCCTGCACGCCGGTGAGGAATCGACTCCACGGCTCTATCTTACTGGGATATAGCGCATCACACTCTGCACGCACCTGAAAGATGATTGCGTTTACGCCGTCTTTCTCCAACTCGTCCAGCTGATGCGTCAGATTAGCCTGCATAGTCTTTGTAGACATGCCTTGAAACTGTCCGTTAACGCACTGAATCCATGCTCCGCGAAACTCACGTTTGGGGCTGTTTGCCTGTACTGTAACAAACGATGCTATGAAAAACAGAAACAATACGGCAAAGATTCTCTCTTTAAAAAGTTTAATAGTCATGATTAAAAGAATGTTTTTGAGCAGACAAAATTACACTTTTCGGGCGAATTGGCAAAATGACGAACACGTTTTTTCTCAAAACAAGCAAAAGAAGCGCTATAAGAAACAAGCTTTATGCGCTGAACAAAAAAATGAAGTGATAGTTTTGTCAATTCGCTCATTTGTGCTATCTTTGCACAATATTAGAATCAATAGAAAATCTACGAGAATTTGATTGAGAAGCACATTATATTAGAGGATATCGACCCATTAGCGTTTTACGGAGTGAATAATGTTCACTTCCAACTTATAAAGTCGTTCTATCCAAAGTTACGAATTGTCGCACGGGACAACATCATACGTGTTCTTGGCGATGAGGAAGAGATTGCCGTGTTCGATGAAAACATCGAAAAGATTCGTCGTCACCTTTTAAAATACAACACTGTCAGCGACGAAGACATACACGACATCATACTCGGCAAGCAACCGAAGTCTGAAGGAGTGAAAGAGGCCCTTGTATATAATGTGTCCGGCAAACCGATAAAATGCAGAAGCGTCAACCAGCAGCGCCTCGTCGACGCATATGAGAAGAACGACATGGTGTTCGCTGTCGGACCGGCAGGCACCGGCAAAACCTATCTCAGCATAGCTTTGGCTGTTAAAGCACTTAAAGAAAAGGCCATAAAGAAAATTATTCTGAGCCGTCCCGCCGTTGAAGCTGGCGAGAAATTGGGATTTTTGCCTGGTGACATGAAAGACAAAATAGACCCATATCTGCAGCCGTTGTACGACTCGCTTGAAGACATGATACCAGCAACGAAGCTTCAAGACATGATGGAAAAGCACGTCATACAAATTGCTCCCCTTGCCTTTATGCGCGGACGCACGTTGAGCGACGCCGTTGTCATCCTTGACGAGGCACAAAACACCACTACCGCACAGCTTCGCATGTTTCTGACACGTATGGGTACGAACACCAAGATGATAGTGACTGGTGACATGACACAGATAGACCTGCCTCGCGGTCAGCACAGCGGACTGAAAGAAGCGGTAGCTATACTTGACGGCATAAAGGGCATCGGCATAGTGAACCTGTCGTCAAAAGACATTGTGAGACACAAGCTTGTAACCCAAATTGTGAAGGCATACGACAAGCACGATAAGGAAGCGGCTGCGCGTAGCGAGTCGTAGGCAATACTTTCCACACTATTCGGGAGCAAGTCGGTAGGAACAAACGTTTTATTAAACAGATTATAATCTTTCAATAAATACACAAAATCATAAGCAAAGATGAAAGCACTTACAAAGACAGATTTCCATTTTGACGGACAAAAGAGCGTTTATCACGGCAAGGTGCGTGATGTTTACAACATTAACGACGACCTTATCGTCATGGTGGCGACAGACAGAATCTCGGCTTTCGACGTAATTCTTCCTAAAGGTATTCCTTTCAAAGGACAGGTTCTCAACCAGATTGCAGCCAAATTTCTCGACGACACCAGCGACATCTGCCCCAACTGGAAACTGGCAACCCCCGACCCCATGGTAACTGTTGGCCTTAACTGCGAAGGCTTCAGAGTTGAAATGATTATACGTTCCATACTCACTGGTTCAGCATGGCGTGCCTACAAGGAGGGATGCAGAGAGCTGTGTGGTGTGAAACTGCCCGATGGAATGAAGGAGAACCAGCGTTTCCCCGAGCCTATCATCACCCCGACCACTAAGGCAGACGAGGGCCATGACATGAACATCTCAAAGGAAGAGATTATAGCTCAGGGCATAATGAGTGCAGAAGACTATGCTCAGGTTGAAGACTACACACGCAAGCTGTTTGAACGTGGACAGGAGATTGCCGCCAAGCACGGCCTGATTCTCGTCGACACAAAATATGAGTTCGGAAAGCACGACGGCAAGGTTTATCTCATTGACGAGATTCACACTCCCGACAGCAGCCGCTACTTCTACGCTGACGGCTACGAAGAGAAGTTTGAAAAGGGCGAACCGCAGAAGCAGTTGTCTAAAGAGTTTGTGCGCCAGTGGCTCATAGAGCATAACTTCATGAACGAGCCTGGACAGACCGTTCCTGAGATGACAGACGAATACTGCGAGAGCGTGAGCAGCAGATATATCGAACTTTACGAGCACATAACAGGCGAGAAGTTTGACAAGACAGTAGAAGATGGCGATATCGCTGCGCGTATTGAGAAGAACGTTAAGGCATTTCTTGCCTCACAAAAATAAGAACACAATGTAACAAAGGACGACACAGGGGCGCGTTTTTTATGACAAATGCTTCCTATGTCGTCCTTTCATGCAATTCAAAACAAGTGCGGCCAGGCCTCAGAAATGTGCCTGTAACAAACAAGTCCAATATGGTTTACAATCAAGAGAAAATAAAGCCCTATCAGCAGGATGGTGAAAAGAAGGAACAGGTTGAGCACATGTTCAACCAGATAGCTCATTCGTACGACACCTTGAACCACCGGCTCTCATGGGACATTGACAAGATATGGCGCAAAAAGGCGATAAACATTCTCAAGAAGAAGAAGCCGTCACACATTCTTGATGTTGCCACCGGCACAGGAGACTTTGCCATAAAAGCTGCAGAAGCGATTAGACCCGACAACGTGCTCGGAATCGACATCAGCGAAAGCATGATGGAGATAGGACGCGAGAAAGTCGCACAGAAAGGTCTGCAAGACATCATCTCTTTCCAGAAAGAAGACTGTACCAACCTGACACTGGCAGACAACAGTTTTGACGCGGTGATTGCCGCCTTTGGAATACGCAACTTTGCCGACCTTGACCGCGGACTGTCAGAGATGGCACGTGTGCTGAAGCCTGGGGGTGTGCTCGTCATACTGGAACTCACCTCGCCAGTACACTTCCCTATAAAACAACTGTTTAAGATTTATTCTCATACCATTTTACCCGTCTATGGGCGACTGATTTCCAAAGACCCTACTGCATATTCTTATCTTACCGCCACCATAGAGGCGTTTCCGCAAGGTGAACAGATGATGGAAATATTGCAGAGAGCAGGTTTTTCCAACACAAGTTTCACCCGTTTGACATTTGGCATCTGCACAATGTACGTAGCGACAAAATAGTGACAACAATCATTAAAACAGACAATTATGGACAAGTATGGACTTATAGGCTATCCTCTCGGCCATTCTTTTTCAATAAGCTATTTCAACGAGAAATTCCAGAACGAAGGTATTGATGCCGAGTACATTAACTTCGAGATTCCTTCTATCGACAATCTCCCAGAGATACTCGCGTCAAATCCAGAGCTGAAAGGACTTAACGTCACCATTCCTTATAAGGAAAAGGTGATAAGCTACCTCGACTATCTAAGTGAAGAGGCAGCAGCCATAGGGGCAGTAAACGTTATCAGAGTCTGCCACAAAGGAAACCACACGACACTGAGGGGTTACAACAGCGACGTCATAGGTTTTTCGCAAAGCATAGAGCCCATGCTTGAAACAAACACCCACAAAAAAGCCCTCATACTTGGCACTGGCGGAGCTTCCAAAGCCATCAACTACGGATTGAAGCAGTTGGGCCTTGAAACCCTTTTCGTCAGCCGTACAGCCAAGCCGGGATTGATAACATACGACGACATAACCGCCGACACGATACACGAATACAACGTGATTGTCAACTGCACTCCTTGCGGCATGTACCCCAAAGCGGACACCTGTCCCCCACTGCCTTACGAGGCGATGGACTCACGCAACATTCTTTACGACCTCATCTACAATCCTGACGAGACGCTGTTCATGCAGCGCGGAGCTATGCAGGGCGCCAATGTAAAGAACGGTCTTGAGATGTTGCTGCTACAGGCTTTTGCAAGCTGGGAGTTCTGGGAAGGCAAAGAGAAAATCGGCATTATATAATAAATGAGACTATACAAGAACAAAAATACACACCACTAAACATGGATAATTCGAACAGATACATGATGCGCGGAGTGAGCGCCGCCAAAGAAGACGTACACAACGCGATAAAAAACATCGACAAAGGCATTTTCCCACAAGCTTTTTGCAAGATCATCCCCGACATTTTAGGAGGAGACCCCGAGTATTGCAACATCATGCATGCAGACGGCGCAGGCACAAAGTCGTCGCTGGCATATATGTACTGGAAAGAAACGGGTGACCTAAGCGTGTGGAAAGGCATCGCACAAGACGCGCTCATTATGAACACTGACGACCTGCTGTGTGTGGGAGCCGTAGACAACATCCTCGTTTCGAGCACCATCGGACGTAACAAGATGCTTGTGCCTGGCGAAGTGATATCAGCCATTATTAACGGCACCGACGAGCTGTTGAAGCAGATGCGCGAGATGGGCGTAGGCATATACGCCACTGGAGGCGAGACTGCCGATGTCGGCGACCTCGTACGCACGATTATCGTCGACTCTACAGTGACTTGCCGTATGAAACGTTCGGATGTCATCGACAACGCAAACATACGTCCCGGCGACGTCATTGTTGGTCTGGCGTCTTATGGCCAGGCTACTTATGAGCATTAATATAATGGCTGAATGGGCAGCAACGGTCTGACAAGTGCCCGTCACGACTTGTTCGCAAAGTACCTGGCAGAGAAATATCCTGAGAGCTACGACCACGCCGTGCCAGAAGAACTGGTATATAGCGGCTCGTGTCATCTCGACGACAAAGTGGAGGGTGTAGATGTAAACGCAGGAAAACTGGTTCTCTCCCCCACCCGCACTTATGCACCTGTCATCAAGAAGATATTGGACCAGCACCACAAAGACATTCACGGCATGGTTCATTGCACCGGTGGCGCCCAGACCAAGGTGCTGCATTTTGTCAATGAAAACTGTCGCGTTGTGAAGGACAACATGTTCCCTGTACCTCCGTTGTTCAAGACCATTCAGAAAGAAAGCGGCACCGACTGGAAAGAGATGTACAAGGTGTTCAACATGGGTCACCGCATGGAGATTTATGTTTCTCCCGAGATGGCACAGTCTATTATCAATATAAGCCGCAGCTTCAACATCGACGCACAGGTTATCGGACATATAGAGGAGGGCGAAAAGAGCCTTACCATCAAGTCGGAATTCGGAACATTCGAGTACTAATACGACCATAGCACTGGTTGTTCCGCACATGTGATTTCATAATTTATTTCGTAAAAACAAGAAAAACAATTACCCTATATTAAAGAAATGGCAGACAATAACAGCATATTGCAAAAATTAGAAGGATTGGAAAGCCGCTTCGAAGAGGTGTCTACACTGATCACCGACCCTGAAGTTATTGCCGATCAACAGAGATTTGTAAAACTCACAAAAGAATATAAAGACCTCAGCGACATCATGGACGCACGCAAGCGCTACGTGTCATGCATCAATTCTATAAAGGAGGCGAAAGACATTCTTGCCAACGAGTCTGACCCAGAGATGAAGGAGATGGCCCGCGAAGAACTGTCTATCAACGAAGAGTTGCAGCCCAAGATTGAGGAGGAGATAAAAATAGCGCTTATCCCGAAAGATCCAGAAGACGGCAAGAACGTGCAGATGGAGATACGAGCAGGAGCTGGTGGCGATGAAGCAGCGCTCTTTGCAGGCGATTTGTTCAGCATGTATAAGAAGTATTGCGAGTCAAAGGGATGGACTCTGTCGGTGACCAGCTTGAGCGAAGGTGCTGTCGGCGGCTTTAAGGAGATTGACTTCGCAGTCAGTGGCGACAACGTTTACGGCACTCTAAAATACGAGTCTGGCGTTCACCGTGTTCAGCGTGTGCCTGCAACAGAGACACAGGGTCGCATGCACACCAGTGCCGCAACTGTTGCCGTACTGCCAGAGGCAGACAAGTTTGAGGTAAACATCAACGAGGGTGACATCAAATGGGATACATTCCGCTCAAGTGGTGCTGGTGGTCAGAATGTAAATAAGGTGGAATCGGGTGTGCGTCTGCGCTATCCGTGGAAAAATCCGAACACTGGAGAGACGGAGGAGATTCTGATTGAATGTACTGAGACCAGAGACCAGCCAAAGAATAAGGAACGTGCACTCTCTCGTCTTCGCACATTTATATATGACCGCGAGCACCAGAAGTACATGGACGACATTGCCAGCCGTCGCAAGACGCTGGTATCGACAGGTGACCGCTCGGCAAAGATTCGCACATATAACTTCCCACAAGGACGTGTCACCGACCACCGCATCGGATTTACAACACATGACCTGCAGGGATTCCTCGGTGGAAACATTCAGGAGATGATTGATGCTCTCACTGTAGCAGAAAACGCCGAGAGAATGAAGGAGACAGAGCTTTAGTGTGAAACTGTTTCACAGACAGACACTTAGAAAAATCAAAATTAAACGAACAGAACATGACACGACAGGAACTTATAAATCAAATCTTCACAAAGAAGTCTTTTCTTTGTGTTGGATTAGATACTGACACGAAGAAGATTCCGCAGCATCTGCTTGCAGAAGAAGACCCCATATTTGCTTTCAACAAGCAGATTATTGACGCCACAGCACCGTATTGCGTTTCATATAAGCCAAACCTCGCATTCTATGAGGCTTTCGGCATAAAAGGAATGGTCGCTTTTGAAAAGACTGTCAAATATCTACAGGAGCACTACCCCAACCACTTCATCATTGCAGATGCGAAACGAGGCGATATCGGCAACACAAGTGCAATGTACGCGCGTACCTTCTTTGATGAGTATGACATTGACGCCCTGACCGTAGCACCTTACATGGGCGAGGACAGCGTGACACCGTTCCTCGGCTATGATGGCAAGTGGGTTGTACTGCTTGCGCTGACAAGCAACAAAGGTAGCCATGACTTCCAGCTCACACGTGACAAGAACGGGGTACGTCTGTTTGAGCAGGTGCTCAAGAAATCGCAGCAATGGGGCGACGCCAATAACATGATGTATGTCGTCGGCGCAACTCAAGGCGAGCTTTTCACTGACGTAAGAAAGATTGCACCAGACCACTTCCTTCTCGTTCCTGGAGTGGGTGCACAGGGCGGTTCGCTCAGCGAGGTGTGCAAATATGCAATGACAAAAGAGTGTGGCTTGCTGGTCAACAGTTCAAGAGGCATCATATATGCTTCGTCCGGCGAAGACTTCGCAACCGTAGCTGCTCAAAAAGCCAAGGAACTACAGGAACAGATGGCTATTGAATTGTCAAAGATTGCTGGTTAGTAATCGTAAGCTTTACATACAGGACAGACAAAATTCTCGGATTTATCCGCTTATTTTGTCTGTCCTTATAAAATAAAATGTGCAATAAAGGGTTTTATAAATAAAATTTACTATTTTTGCAAAATCAATTGTACAAACAAATTTTAAAAATGGAGTTTACAGCCAAGCAAATTTCAGACTTTATTAATGGAAAAATAGAAGGAGACGAAAACGCTTCGGTACACACATTCGCTAAAATAGAAGAAGGTGTGCCAGGCGCAATATCTTTCCTCTCCAATCCGAAATACACACATTATATCTACGACACAAAGTCGTCTATTGTGCTTGTAAATGAAGACGTCGTTCTGGAGCGTCCTGTATCGGCAACACTGATTCGCGTTAAAAACGCCTATGAGTGTGTTGCGAAACTGCTTCAGCTATACCAGGCAAGTATTCCCGCAAAGAAGGGAGTTGACTCTTTGGCTTTCGTGTCACCGACAGCAAAAATAGGCAGAGACTGCTACATCGGCGCTTTCGCGTATATTGGCGACAACGCTGTAGTAGGCGATAACACTCAGATTTATCCACACGCTGTTATAGGCGATAACGTAACCGTAGGAGACCATTGTCTCCTCTATCCTAACGTGACAATCTACAAAGAATGTAGACTTGGAAACAACGTTACTATACACTCAGGTTCTGTAATCGGAGCCGATGGCTTTGGATTTGCGCCTAACAGTGACGGCTACGACAAGATTCCGCAAATCGGTATTGTTATAATAGAAGACAACGTAGAAATCGGCGCAAACACATGCGTTGACCGTTCTACGATGGGAAGCACCATTATACACAAAGGTGTGAAACTTGACAACCTCGTGCAGATTGCCCACAATGTTGAAGTCGGCGAAAACACAGTAATGTCGGCACAGGTCGGCATTGCAGGAAGTACAAAGGTTGGCTCTTGGTGTATGTTCGGTGGACAGGTTGGTCTCGCAGGTCACATCACTATTGGCGACAAAACTTTCTTGGGTGCACAGTCAGGTGTGCCCGGCAACATAAAAGGCAATGAAAGTCTCATCGGCACCCCACCCATGGAGCCTAAGGCATATTTCCGTTCTCAAGCAATATTCCGCAGACTGCCTGAGATGTACAAGCAGATTGCCGAACTGCAAAAACAGGTTGAAGAACTTAAAAAGAAATAACAAGCGGTACCTAACGGTAACGCTCAAAAGATATGGATATGTTAAAGCAAATGTCATTGAAAGGGAGCTTTTCGCTCTGTGGCAAGGGTCTGCACACAGGTCTGAGCCTAACAGTAACGTTTAATCCTGCTCCCGAGAACTTTGGATACAAGATACAGCGCATTGACCTCGAAGGAATGCCAATAATAGATGCCATTGCTGAAAACGTTGTTGACACCCAGCGAGGTACGGTATTGGGAAAAGGAGAGGTTAAGGTCTCTACTGTTGAGCACGGCTTGGCTGCACTTTATGCGTTGGGAATAGACAACTGTCTGATTCAAGTTAATGGTCCCGAGTTTCCTATTCTTGACGGAAGTGCCGCCATGTATATCAACAAAATACAGGAGGTTGGCGTTGAAGAGCTCAATGCTCCCAAAGACTGGTACATCATACGCCACAAGATTGAGGTAAAGGACGAGGATACCGGCTCTTGCATCACAATATTGCCTGATGAGGAGTTCAGCTTGACAGCAATGTGTTCGTTCAACTCCAAGTTCATAAACAGCCAGTTTGCTACACTTGACAAGATAGACAAGTTCGCAAGTGAGATTGCACCGGCAAGAACATTTGTGTTCGTTCGTGATATCGAACCTCTGCTTAAAGCCAACCTCATAAAGGGTGGCGACCTTGACAACGCTATCGTAATATACGAGAAGCAGACAACACAAGAACGTCTTGACCAGTTGGCAGACTTCCTGAAGGTGCCTCATATGGACGCAACGAAGCTCGGCTACATACAGCACAAGCCATTGGTGTGGGAGAACGAGTGTACACGTCACAAACTGCTTGACATTATTGGCGACATGGCTCTTATCGGCAAACCTATCAAGGGTCGCATTATAGCCACAAGACCGGGTCACACCATAAACAACAAGTTTGCCCGTCAGATGCGTCGCGAGATTCGCAAGCACGAGATACAAGCCCCCATCTACGACCCGAACGAGGAGCCTATAATGGACAATATCCGTATTCGCGAACTGCTCCCCCATCGTTATCCCATGCAGCTTGTAGATAAGGTAATCTCTCTTGGAGCGACAACTATCGTCGGCGTAAAGAACATTACCGCCAATGAGCCGTTCTTCCAGGGACACTTTCCACAAGAGCCCGTTATGCCTGGAGTGCTTCAGGTGGAAGCCATGGCACAGTGTGGAGGTCTGCTGGTGCTCAACACCGTTGAGGAGCCAGAGCGTTGGTCTACATATTTCCTTAAAATTGACGATGTAAAGTTCCGTCAAAAGGTTGTGCCCGGCGACACCCTGCTTTTCAAGGTAGACCTGCTCGCCCCCATACGACATGGCATCTCATCAATGAAGGGATATGTGTTTGTTGGCGACCACGTAGTGTCGGAGGCAACATTCACGGCACAAATTGTAAAGAACAAGTAAAAATTCATTTTCCAAGCCACATCAAAAGTGGCACAAAGGACAGGGTGTCAGTTAATCTGTAGCACTCTGTCCTTTGGAGTAACAATAAAATTGATTGAATCATGAATAACATCAGTCCATTGGCTTATGTTCATCCGGAAGCTGTGCTCGGCGACAACAATGTGATAGGTCCGTTTTGTTATATAGACAAAGACACCGTTATTGGCAACAACAACAATCTGTTAAACAGCGTCACTATACATCAAGGAGCAAGAATCGGCGATGGAAACGAGTTCTTCCCCGGCGCAAGCATTTCAACAAAGCCCCAGGATTTGAAGTTCAAGGGTGAGCATACGACTTGCGTAATTGGCAACAACAACAGCATACGCGAGAACGTCACCATTTCACGAGGAACCGCCTCTAAAGGCTGTACCGTGGTGGGCAGCAACAACTTACTGATGGAAAGCATGCACATTGGACACGACTGTGTACTTGGAAATGGCGTCATTGTTGGCAACTCCACCAAGTTTGCAGGTGAAGTAGTCATCGACGACAACGCTATAATCAGTTCAACAGTATTGTGCCATCAGTTCTGCAGAATCGGTGGATACGTTATGATTCAAGGCGGTTGCCGCTTTAGCCAGGACATTCCTCCGTATATTATTGCTGGCAAAGAGCCCACAAAATACTGCGGACTGAATCTTGTCGGACTGCGCAGACGTGGCTTTTCTAACGACCTCATAACCAACATCCATGAGGCATATCGTCTACTCTACTCGAAACCTGTATTGTCAGAAGGCATAGAAGAAATCAAACAGAAGATGACTATCACGCCGGAAATACAATACATTATTGATTTCGTAGAATCATCTAAACGCGGCATCATTCGTTAAAACACCAGCCTCTTTATACAGGAGGCTGCTCACAGACTTGTCCGCCAAAACGACAAATGAAAAATCTTATTGTACTTGTAGGGCCAACAGGTGTTGGCAAGACAGAAACAAGCTTAAATATTGCCGAGAATTACAGCATACCAATAATCAATGCTGATTCTCGGCAAATATTTTCTGAAATACCGATAGGCACTGCAGCCCCTACGGAGGAGCAGCAGCGTCGGGTTCGACACTATTTTGTAGGAACCCACAGCATAACCGACTATTACAGCGCATCTCTCTATGAGGAAAGTGTCATGAGCCTTCTGAATGACATGTTTCAGAAGACAGACATTGCCATGATGTGCGGAGGAAGCATGATGTATATCGACGCTGTGTGTAATGGCATCGACGACATACCTACCGTTGACGACGAGACAAGACGTCTTATGAAAATGCGTCTGGAGCAAGAAGGACTGCCCGCACTTGTTGAAGAGCTGAAGCGAGTCGACCCCGAGCACTGGGAGATTGTCGACCACAACAATCCGCGACGTGTGGTTCATGCTCTCGAAATATGCCATTCTACAGGCAAGACCTATTCTTCCTTCCGAACTAACACCGTAAAAGAGCGTCCGTTCAATATCATTAAGATTGGACTCACAGCCGAACGTGAGCAACTCTACGACAGGATAAACCTCAGAGTAAGAGACATGGTTGCTAACGGTATGGTGGAGGAAGCACGCCGTGTTTATCCGATGCGAGAACTAAACGCTCTCAACACAGTGGGTTACAAGGAGTTGTTTGAACATTTCGACGGAACTACGACCCTTGAAGAAGCTATTGTTAAGATACAAGGCAACACACGACGATACTGTCGTAAACAGCTCACGTGGTTCAAACGAGACGACAATCTGAAATGGTTTACGACAGGACAGAACATTAAAGAAATCATAAATTATATCGACAAGAATAGGTAGGTTGTTCCTAATTTAGTAAATTTGCACAATAGCAAGATTCATAAAACATGCTTTATGCATAAAATAGCAGAAACAGATGGATAATATTAAACGCATCATTTCACTCCTGTGGTTGAAGGTCTGCGACTTTTGGCCGTGGTACAAGAATCTGTACAAGGGACGCGCATGGTACACAAAGACGGGCATCGGCTTTGCATCATGCATCGTGGCATTTCTTCTCTATTTGGGAATGGTTGACATTAACTTCCTATGGCTATTTGGCAAAAGCCCAGGCTTCAGTCGAATCATGGACCCAGACACTCATCAAGCATCCGAGATTTACAGTTCTGACGGTAAGCTTATCGGCAAGTTCTTCAATGAGAACCGCACCCCTGTAAAGTACGAAGACGTCAATCCTGTATTCTGGAAAGTGCTTGTCGACACTGAAGACGAACGTTTCTACAGTCACCACGGCATTGATGTATTCGGACTGTTTGCTGCTGCAAAAGACATGATTGTTCACCACGACGCCCGTGGAGCATCTACCATCACCCAGCAGTTGGCAAAGAATATGTTCCGTGTTCGTACGCAATATTCCACAGGACTGCTTGGCTACATTCCTGGCATCAAGATGCTTGTAATGAAGAGCAAAGAGTGGATTATAGCCACTAAGCTTGAGATGGTGTATGACAAAAAGGACATTCTGACCATGTACGCCAACACCGTGGATTTCGGTTCCAACTCCTTCGGAATAAAGACAGCGTGCAAGACCTATTTCAACACCACCCCATCGGCGCTCACCGTAGACCAGATGGCGGTGCTTGTAGGCATGCTTAAGGCAACGACATATTACAATCCGCGTTCTAACCCGAAGAACAGCTTCAAGCGTCGCAACATCGTGCTGTCGAACATGATGCGTCATGGTGACATCAACCGTGCACAATACGACTCTATAAGCCAGTTGCCCATAACGCTGAACTACAGCGTCGAGAGCAACTATGACGGCAAGGCACTGTATTTCCGCGAATATCTTGCAAGCTATCTGAAAGACTGGTGTGAAGACAATGGCTACGACTTGTACAGCTCTGGCCTGAAGATTTACACCACACTCGACTCCAAGATGCAGGAATATGCAGAAGAAGCAGCCATCAAACAGATGAAAATCGTACAGCGCAACTTCAAAAACCATTGGGGTAAAGAAGATCCGTGGCAGGACGAAAATCACAATGTCATACCAGGATTTATAGAAGGAATAGCCAAGCGTCAGCCTGTCTATAAATACCTTTCATCACGTTTCCCCAACAATCCAGACTCGATAGACTACTATTTGAATCTGCCGCACAAGGTAAAACTGTTTGACTACGAGAAAGGATTCATCGAGGAACAGATGTCCACAATGGACTCCATACGTTACATGGTACACTTCATGCACTGTGCATTTGTCGCAATGGAGCCTCAAACAGGAGCTGTAAAGGCATGGGTCGGCGACATCAACTTCAATTCATGGAAATATGACAAGGTGACCGCAATGCGCCAGCCTGGCTCCACATTCAAGCTGTTCGTTTATACAGAAGCCATGAATCAAGGCCTCACTCCGTGCGACAAACGTCGTGACGAGTTCTTAAGCATGAAGGTTTGGGACAAGAACAAGCACGAAGAGACCACATGGCGTCCCTCAAACGCAAATGGATATTTCACTGGCGACTCCATTCCCTTGAAGGGAGCTTTTGCCCGAAGCATCAACTCCATCGCTGTAAGACTCGGTCAGGAGATGGGAATTGCGCGCATCATAGAGACCGCCCACAAGATGGGTATAAAGAGTCCGCTTGACGACGCGCCGTCACTCGCTTTAGGTTCAAGCGACATCAACCTGCTGGAGCTTGCCAATGCCTATTGTACCGTTGCTGACGACGGACGTCATCGCGCGCCAGTTGTCATAACCCGTATTGTTGACAAGAATGGTCGCGAAGTCTACACCAGCCCCGCCACACAGGAGCAAGCCATACCATACAGAAGCGCATTCCTAATGCAACAACTGCTGATGGGCGGCCTGCGCGAACCCGGAGGCACCTCCATGAGCTTCGGCGGATATGTCGGTAAATTCCGCGACACAGACTGGGGCGGCAAGACAGGCACATCAAACAATCACTCTGACGCGTGGTTTATGGGCATAAGCCCCAACCTTGTAGTCGGAGCATGGGTGGGCGGCGAATACCGTTGCATACACTTCCGCACAGGAGCACTCGGACAAGGCAGCCGCACCGCTCTGCCGATATGCGGTTACTTCGTGGAGTCATTGCTCAACGATCCCAACTTCAGCAAGTACCACGCCAAGTTCGGCAAGCCCAAAGACGACGCCATCAAATACAACATGTACAACTGCGACAGCTACTATTCACGCGCCAAGAGCGACACTGTGGCGGTCGACAGCACAAGTGTTGACGAAGAGATTATGTTCGACGAGAACGGCAATGCCATAGAACACAATGTTGCAGCGCCCTCTAACGGAGAAAAGCACAGCGAGAAGCCACAACACAACCATCCTACGGAAGAGGACGTGAACTTCAACGACCTGTAACCTCTGTTGTTGAACACAGCAGATAATATCGCCAACAAACACACATTATAACAAATATAGAAAACGCACCTGGAGCCTTTATCTGAGGTGCGTTTTCTATAAACACAACAATCAAACCAAACAGACAGATAGCACAAAGTTCCTTTTGCGACCCGATACTATGAGAAGCCACATTCAGAAAATACTCACCACCGCCTTTTTACTACACGGCTTTTGCGTGTCCAGCATGGCAGACAACTGGCACAAAGGCTTTGTTGTGAGCAGAGTGTTTTCGTATGCGTCAAGTGTCGTGGCGAGCATTGCCCCTACAGACAGCATAGTGTCATACACATACATAAAGTACCGCATCTCCACCGACCGCCGCAACTTCACCCTTCTGGCAGTGCCAACAATGTATGCCATTGCCCACAGCGGCGAGCGCAAGCATGTAGGCGAGACCTACGACAAGGTGGAAATCAGTAAGGAAGAGATAACCAAAGCCACACGCCTGCTCCAACAAAGCACCATACCCCACAACAGGAAGACCATGCCTGTATTGGTCAAATACCTCACCCCCGACATTTACGGACAGACACTCATCGGCGACTACATGCTCTCCCCGTTCAACCATAGCAACCGCCGATTCTACAACTACCGCACCATATCCTTCATGGACGGCTCCACTACCATTACCTTCAAGCCGAAGGTGAAGAGCACCCAACTCGTAAGCGGCACAGCAGAAGTCGACCCCAACACTGGCCGTATAAAGTCGGCTGTAATAAACGGAGAGTACGACATGATTGATTTCACGCTAAATGTAATCATGGGTTCCGAAGGACGCTTCTCCCTCCATCCTGCTCAATGTGTGCTCAACGCGCGTTTCAGCTTCGTCGGCAACAAGATTTCTTCACAATACGAGGCGACATACGGACTCCCTCCCATCCCTGACGACAGCATCGGCAACCAGACAGACACCACCCTAATGTCCAAAGTGCGCCCCTACCCACTTACACAAGCCGACAAAGAGAGCTATCGCCGCCACTATCTGCACAACGAAGCAGCAAGAAAAGGAACTACCGCGACAGACTCCACCACAACGAAACGCAGCTCCAAACGTCTATGGGAAAACCTTGGCGAGACATTGTTTACACGTATCCGTTCCGACTTCGGCGGAGAACGTCAGGGAAGCATACGCCTAACCCCCATTCTCAACCCTCTATATCTTGGCTACAGCGGACGAAGAGGACTCACCTACAAGTTTGATGTACGCATGAACTATGCTTTCTCCACAAACAGTCAGCTTGCCACGCGAGTAAAAGCGGGCTACTCGTTCAAGCAGAAGCACCTGTTCTACACCATCCCCGTGACCTACACGTTCAACAACCGTCACAACGGATTCATCGAGCTGGAATATGAAGGCGGCAAGCGTATTACCAACTCCACCGTTGCCGACGCAATAAAGGGAATGAATCGCGACTCCATCGACTGGAACGCGATGGACCTCGAATACTTCAAAGACACCAAGCTGCGCCTTGACGTCCACTATGACCTTTCCCCGAAGTTAGGACTACAGGCAGGCATTTCGTTCCATCGCCGCACAGCAACAGACCGTGCCTCATATGCCACATTGGGTCAAAGTCCACACTACACATCTGCCGCCCCACTGTTGGAAATAGAGTACAGGCCATGCGGTTACAACGGTCCCATTGTCACCGCAAACTACGAACGTGGAATAAAAGGCTTTTGCAATGCAGGCATAGAATACGAGCGCTACGAGTTCGACGCCCAGTACAAGCACCACATGCGCAGTCTCTCACTACTACAGATGCGCGCTGGCGTCGGCTTCTACTCACATAAAGGCGACGATTGGTACTTCCTCGACTACTCCAATTTCCGCGAAAATAACATCCCTGGCGGATGGAACGACGACTGGGCCAACGAGTTTGAACTACTCAACTCCAACTGGTACAACGCCTCCTCTTACTATATACGCAGCAATCTGACCTACGAGTCGCCAATACTTATAGCCGCGTGGATTCCGTTCGTGGGGCGCTACATAGAGAAAGAGCGTATATACATAAACGCCCTAAGCGTTCAGCGACTGCATCCTTACGTCGAATATGGTTACGGCATCCGCACCCGCCTGTTCTCAGCAGGCATGTTTCTCGCGCAGAGCAACGGACGTTTTGATGGGTTTGGCCTACGTTTCGGCTTCGAACTGTTTCGTCAGTGGTAGCAGTCCCTAACATAATCCCGAAAAAGAACGTATAAAGGACAAATTACCGCAATACGTTGGCGTAATATGGAAAAAATGTATTATTTTTGCAATCAACTTGATTAAATACTAATTTGTTATGGTTAAAATCACATTTCCGGAAGGCTCAGTTCGTGAGTACGAACAAGGCGTAACCGGCTTTCAAATCGCCGAGAGCATTTCACCGGCTCTCGCTCGCGACGTTGTATGTTGCGGTGTAAATGGTGAAACAGTAGAACTGAACCGACCCATCAACGAGGACTCTACTATAGCCCTCTACAAGTTTGAGGACGAGGAGGGAAAGCACACTTTCTGGCACACATCTGCCCACCTGTTAGCTGAAGCCCTGCAGGAGCTCTACCCTGGCATACAGTTCGGCTTTGGTCCTGCCGTTGAGAACGGCTTCTTCTACGACGTGATGCCCAAGAATGGTGACGTGATCAGCGAGAACGACTTCCCCAAGATTGAGGAGAAGATGAAAGAGCTGGCAAAGAAGAACGAGCTGGTTGTGCGCAAGGAGATTTCCAAAGCCGACGCGCTGAAGGAGTTCAAGGCCGACGGACAGGAATATAAGTGCGAGCACATCGAGCAAGATCTCGAAGACGGCACCATCACAACCTACACACAGGGCGCTTTCACCGACCTCTGCCGCGGTCCTCACCTCGTGAGCACCGGCGCCATCAAGGCCATAAAGATAACAAGCGTTGCCGGCGCATTCTGGCGTGGCGATGCCAAGCGCGACCAGATGACACGTATCTACGGCATCTCATTCCCGAAGAAAAAGATGCTCGACGAGCACCTCGCCATGATAGAGGAAGCCAAGAAGCGTGACCACCGCAAGATTGGCAAGGAGATGGAGCTCTTCATGTTCTCCGACCGCGTGGGCAAAGGTCTGCCCATTTGGCTGCCGAAGGGCACACAGCTGCGTCTGCGTCTGCAGGAGCTGCTCCGCGCCATGCTCAAGCCCTATAACTATCAGGAGGTCATCACTCCGGGTATCGGTGGCAAGAGCCTCTATGTGACATCCGGTCACTACGCCCACTACGGCAAAGACGCCTTCCAGCCCATCCATACACCCGAGGAAGACGAAGAGTACATGCTCAAACCCATGAACTGTCCTCACCACTGCGAGATATACTCACGCAAGCCGCGTTCATACAAAGATCTGCCTTTACGTATTGCAGAGTTCGGCACCGTGTTCCGCTATGAGAAGAGCGGTGAGCTCCACGGTCTTACCCGTGTACGCACGTTCACACAGGACGATGCCCACATCTTTGTGCGTCAGGATCAGGTTAAGAAAGAGTTTGAGAACGTTATCGACGTTATCTTGAAGGTGTTCAAGATCTTCGGCTTCGAGAACTACGAGGCTCAGATTTCTCTGCACGACCCCAAG
>JALEVZ010000120.1 GCA_022788105.1 Prevotella sp.
GGAGAGGGGCTACGTTTTACCTTTTTACCCTTTTACCTTTAATACCACTTCTCCTCTATCAATGGCCCTCTCCCCATCGGGGAGAGATGGAGAGGGGCTACGTTTTACCTTTTTACCCTTTTACCTTTTTACCTTTAAAAACTCGGGAGGGCTGGCTTGCTTGAGGAAATGGGGCAATTGGATTTTTCACTTTTCGTTTTTCGTTTTTCACTTACATCCAAGCCCCATGCAGAAAAAATGGCGAATTGTTTGTTTTTTTGGCAGTTTTTGTGTAAGTTTGCGAGATATATCCGTTGCCTGACGCGCAGGCGCGGACAAGCCTCCCGACAATAACGACAAACACACAGCGCAATGAGGATACTGATTGTAAACACAAGCGAGAACGAGGGCGGAGCCGCCGTGGCTGCCAACCGCCTGATGGAAGCCCTGAAAAACAACGGAGTGAAAGCCAAGATGCTCGTGGCACACAAAGCCACAGACCAGGTGACGGTGGCGGAACTGCCGTACCGGTGGCTGCAACGCTGGCGTTTCCTGTGGGAACGGCTGGTCATATATCTGCGCCTCCACCTCTCACGACAAAACCTTTTCGCCATAGACATCGCCAATGCAGGTGCCGACATAACGTCGCTGCCGGAGTTTCGCGAAGCCGACCTCATACACCTGTCGTGGATAAACCAGGGCATGCTGTCGCTCAAGGACATTCGCCGCATCGTAAAAAGCGGCAAACCCGTGGTGTGGACCATGCACGACCTGTGGCCCGCCACGTCGATATGCCACTATGCGCGGCAGTGTTCGCGTTTCAAGACAGGCTGTCACCACTGCCGTCTGCTGCCCGGCGGCGGCTCCGCCAACGACCTCTCGCGCAAGGTGTGGAACCGCAAGAAGGCGATATACCACAACTCCAACATCGGCTTTGTGACGTGCAGCCGCTGGTTAGAGGGCCAAGCGAAGCAGAGTGGGCTGATGACAGGACAGCGCGTGTGTAGCATACCCAACCCCATCGACACCCGTGTGTTTGCGCCTGCCGGCGACGAGCAGGAGCGGCGCGAGGCACGACGGGCGGCAGGACTGCCCGAGACAGGCCGCATAATACTGTTTGTGGCACAGCGGACCGATGACGAACGCAAGGGCGTGACATACTTCATAGAAGCTGTCAACAGCCTCGCCGCCGCCGACCCACAGTGGGCTGCGGACACGTCCGTGGCGCTGATAGGCAAAAATAGCGACCACTTAGCATCGGAGCTGACGCTCCCCACCGTGGCACTCGGCACCGTGAGGGGCGACCACGCGATGGCTGCCGTCTACCGTTCGGCAGACCTCTTCGTTCTGCCGTCGCTTGAAGACAACCTGCCCAACACCATCATGGAAGCGCTGGCGTGTGGCGTGCCGTGCGTAGGATTCCGCGTTGGCGGCATTCCAGAGATGATAGACCACCGCCGCAACGGCTACGTGGCAAACTTCCGCGACACCGCCGACCTGGCGGAGGGCATCAGATGGGTGCTGCGCGACGCCGACACAGAGGCGCTGCGCGACCAGGCTCGCCACAAGGTGATGCGCTGTTACTCGCAGCAGAGCGTGGCGGCGCAATATATAGAACTGTACAACGAGATGATTGCACAGAAGACTTACCGAATATAAAAGACAACGAGCAATACAATATATGATAAAATTTACAGTCATCACCTGCACCTTCAACGCCGAGGAGGTGGTGGAACGCACGCTCGACAGTGTGCTCGACCAGACCTATAGCCACCTCGAACACCTCATCGTGGACGGCGCATCAAAGGACCGCACAGTGGAGATGGCGGAACAATACAAGGCGAAAAGCGACGCGGAGGACCACTGCCACGACGTCATAATAAGCTCTGAGCCAGACAAAGGGCTGTACGACGCCATGAACAAAGCCGTCGCACGCGCCACCGGCGACTACGTGTTGTTTCTCAATGCGGGCGACGTGTTCCCATCACCCGACACGCTGGAGACCGTGGCAGAGAGCGTGGGCGACGGCGAAGCGCTGCCTGCCGTGCTCTATGGCGACACCGACATCGTGGACATGGACGGCCGTTTTTTGCGACACCGACGCCTGTCGCCACCGAAACGGCTGACGTGGCGCTCGTTCATGAAGGGCATGGTGGTGTGTCATCAGGCGTTCTACGCACGCACCGACCTTGCCAAAGCCAACCCCTACGACCTCTCTTTCCGCTACTCCGCAGACGTGGACTGGTGCATACGCATCATGCGTGAGGCGCGCCGCAGACGTCTTCCCATGCGCAATGTGGGGGCTGTGGTGGTCAACTTCCTTGACGGAGGCATGACCACCGCCAACCATCGCGCCTCACTGAAGGAACGGTTCCGCGTGATGTGCCGCCACTACGGCTTCGTCGCCACGGCGCTTATGCACGCGTGGTTTGTGGTGAGGAGCTTTACAAAGAAGTAGTTTCTGCTGGCAATGGCGCTGCCGAGATGTTGCACATAAGACGCTTCGACATCGGCAAAACGGCGTCATGCCACTATAAAACAAAGGACAACAGTAAACTGTAAAGGAATGAAAATACTGGACTTGCTGCGCAGGGCTCTCATCACCGTGCTCCGGCCCATACGCCTGAACATGGCGTTTTTCGTGTTTATGTATGTGCTCGGATGCGTGTGTGCTTGGACTACGCTCTCCAATGCACGTGGAGCAAAGCTCTATGACAACCTCTATCTTGAGCTCTTGCTCGACGTTTATGTGCTTGCACTCGTGCTCGCACTGCTGCCACGCATAGTGCGTGGATGGGTGAGGGCGCTGTTCTACGTCGTGCTCTACGTCGTGGCGCTCGCCGATGTGTACTGCTTCGTGAAGTTCGGCACTACGCTCACGCCCACCATGCTGCTGCTGGTCGGCGAGACAGACAGCCGCGAGGCGGGAGAGTTTGTGCGCACCTGTGTGTCGCCCGACGTGCTGTTCAGCAACGTGGGATGGGTGCTTGCCATCATGATTACGCACATATTGTTTGCGCTGGAGCTGCGATTCCCGCATTTTATACCTAAGAAAGTGAAAGCCCTCGGAACGGCGATGCGCGACCGTGTGGCGACGACGGCACGATGGGGGCTGCCCGTCACGGGCGCAGCGCTGACCGGTCTGCTCGTCTGTGCTGCCACGACAAGTGCCCATAACAAAGCCGCCACGTGGAAACTGATGACAGGAAGCACCATAGGAGAGGTGGAACACACGCTCACTGAGCCAGACCACGCCGTGCTCTACCAACCAATCTACCGCTTAGCGTTCAGCATCTACGCCAACGAACTGACCGCCAGCCAGGTCACCAAGCTCGTGCGGGCTGCCGATAAGGTGAGGGTTGACAGCTGTTCGTTTACCAGTCCAGAGATTGTTCTTATCATTGGCGAGAGCTACAACCGCCACCACGCACAGATATATGGCTACCCCATGCCCACAACGCCACGCCAACGGCGACGCGAACGGTCGCGCCGACTCGTCAAATTTACTGATGTGGTGTCGCCGTGGAACCTCACGAGCTTCGTGTTCAAGAACCTGTTCTCCATGCATGTGGTGGGACAGGAGGGCGAATGGTGTGACTATCCGCTCTTCCCGGAGCTGTTCCGCAAGGCGGGCTACCACGTGACGTTCCTCACAAACCAGTTTCTACCGAAAGCCAAAGAGGCGGTCTACGACTTCAGTGGTGGCTTCTTCCTCAACAACCCGAAGCTCAGCGCCGCACAGTTTGACACACGCAACGACAAGCTGCACGCCTTCGACGAAGACCTGTTGAAGGACTATGACGAACTGAAAGTGAACGATGGCGACTACAATCTCACCATCTTCCACCTCATAGGACAGCATGTCAACTACCGCCAACGTAGTCCGAAAGACCGTAAACACTTCAAAGGCGACGACTATAAGGAACTGAAGCCTGGTCTCAACGCACGCGAACGCGGCATACTCGCCGACTACGACAACGCCACACTATATAACGACTCTATCGTGGACGAGATTATCAGACGCTTTGAACAGAAAGAGGCGGTGGTGATTTACGTGCCCGACCACGGCGAAGAGTGTTATGAGGGCGACATGCACTTTATCTGCCGCATGCACTCTGCGGAGATAGACGCACGACTGGCACATGCCGAATTTGACATTCCCTTCTGGATATGGTGCTCTAAAAAGTATGTACGCAAACACCCGAAGATAACGCGCGAAATCGCAACAGCACGCGACCGACGCTTCATGACCGACGCTCTGCCGCATCTGCTGCTGTACCTCGCCGGCATACATGCGCCCGACTATAACGCGAAATATAACCTCATCTCTCCCGAATATGACGAGATGCGGCCGCGCATTCTTAAAGGGACAACCGACTACGACAAGCTCGGGCCGTCGCCAGACTATCCGGAAGTGAAGAAGAAAGGAAAGAAGAAATAGGGCGATTGGGGGTCTTGGGGCTTCTAAAAGAGAGGTTTTTGACTCATAAAAGAGAGGCGTTAAGCTTCTGATAGAGAGGCGTTAGACTTCTGATAGAGAGGCGTTAGACTTCTGATAGAGAGGCTTGGGGCTTCTAACAGAGAGACTTTAGACTTCTGATAGAGAGGCTTTAAGCTTCTGATTAAGGCTGATTATAAAATAGATTATGGACAACAGACAACAGATACTCACCCGAACGCAGTGCTCAGCTATGCGCGGCATTGCCATCATTGGGATATTTCTGCATAACTACTGCCACTGGCTCGGCATGGCAGTAAAGGAGAATGAATACACCTTCACGGCAGGAAACTGCCGCCGACTGCTTGAGGTCATGACGCAACCCGACTGGAATCTGCCCGTGCATCTGCTCTCATTTTTCGGCCACTATGGCGTGCCGGTGTTCCTGTTCCTTAGCGCTTACGGCCTCGTAATGAAGTATGAGAACGGCGGAAACGACACCATCACACCCCAGACGGAAGCCCCGTCACACGGCCCATCGGCAGTGGCGTTTATCAGATACCACTTCCTCAAGCTGTTCAAGATGATGATTGTAGGCTTCGTGGCGTTCACTATGATCGACGCCATAACGCCCGGCCGCTGGCACTACTCTGCCGCCACGATAGTCGCACAGATAGGTATGTTCAACAACCTAATGCCCGATCCCGACCACGTTATATGGCCAGGACCGTACTGGTTCTTTGGTCTCATGCTGCAATTGTATGTCGTCTACCGCCTATTGCTGTACCACCGAGGATGGAAACCGCTGCTCGTGGCAGTGGCAGCGTGCTGGCTGCTACAGGCGATATGCAGCCCCGAGGGTGAGACGCTGAACCGTTTGCGCTACAACTGTATAGGCGGCATACTGCCATTCGCACTCGGTCTGCTCTTCGCACGCCACGGCCGCGAGCTGAAACGGGGCGCTTGGGTCGGCCTGACGTTAGCGTCGGCACTCGCAGTGTTCTTCTTCAGCTTCAACTATCAGCTCTGGTTCTGGGCTCCACTCTTCGTATGCACGTTCACGGTGGGCTTTGTCAAACTCATGCCGAAGTCCATCAACGACCTCATGGCGTGGGTAGGGAGCATCTCAGCAGCCCTCTTTGTCATGCACCCCATCACCCGAAAGATATTCATTCCTATAAGCCGTCACGGCGACATCTACGCCGGATTGCTGCTCTACATCATAGCCTCCGTCGCCATAGCATGGCTCTGTCGCGAGCTGATGAAGAAAATTCCGAACCCCAAAATGTAATCATAGAGAGCACAGTAAAGCGCTGACGGATATATAAACAAGAAGTAAGGCGAAAGCCATAAAGCGCTGATGGATATACAGAAAAGAAGTAAGGCGAAAGCCATAAAGCGCTGACGGATATATAAACAAGCCCCTAACCCCCGCAAAACATGAAGATAACAATGAAAGTTCCCGACATAGAGCTCGCCAACATAAGCCGTTTTCGCGGCGAATTGATGGGCGCAGCAATGCTCTTTATCATCCTCTTCCATATAGGTCTGAGCCGTGGCGACCCCTTCTATGGGCTGCGTCGCTGCGGCAATGTGGGTGTAGACATATTCCTGTTTCTTAGTGGTGTGGGCCTCTGGTACTCTTGGACAAAGAATCCATCGGTGCGCCACTACTTCACACGACGTTATATTCGCATCTACCCTGCATGGCTTTTGATGGCAAGTCTGTACTACATCCCCGACTATCTACACCACGGCGGCCACAGCACGAGCCTCATCGACCTCGCCGGTGACATACTCATAAACTGGGATTTCTGGCTACACGACGAGCTAACGTTCTGGTATGTGCCTGCCATCATGATGCTCTACACCTTCGCCCCGGCATATATGAAACTCATATCGCGCTACCCTGCGTACCGCTGGCTGCCCCTGTTGATGGTGGTGTGGTGTGTGATGGTGCAATGGGTGCTTCCCATCCACCACGCCGTGGGCCATTTAGAGATATTCTGGAGTCGCGTACCCATCTTCTTTATCGGCATAAATATGGGTCAACTTGTAAAGGAGAAGCACACCCTCCCCGGCTCTTCGATATGGCTATTGATGCTCACTTTCCTGCTCACCTTTGGCACTTGCCTCTACTTAGAGCAGGTTCGCCACGGCCACTTCCCCCTGTTTGTGGAGCGCATGCTCTACATTCCGTTCACCATCACGTCCATTTTGGTGCTCAACCGAGTGTTCCGCCGCACGCCACAATGGTTTAACAACTTCTGCAAACTGGTCGGAGCAGTCAGCCTCGAGGCATATCTCATACACATCCACTTTGTGCTTTGCTACGTCGAACCATACCGTTTGGGCTACTGGCCGACATTCATCATCACCGTGGCAGTGACCATGCCGCTCGCCTGGATGCTGCACAAGCTGATAGAATGGGGCACGAAAAGAATAGAGAAAGCTATCGGTTAAGAGAGCAAGGAATATATAATAAAAAAGTAAAAGCTATCGGTTAAGAGAGCAAGGAATATATAATAAGGAATCGAAAGCAGCCCTATAAGGGAGCAATAACTTGTCAACCATAACACAATGAAATATCTAAAGCTTATACGTCCGCAACACTGGATAAAGAATTTCTTCGTTCTTATACCCATGTTCTTTGGCGGAGAACTATTTGATTTGGAGTCCATCACCAACGGCATAGTGGTGTTTTTCGCCTTCAGCTTTATCGCCTCGTCGATATATTGCTACAACGACATCGTAGATGCCGACGCCGATCGCAGCCACCCCATAAAGTGTCGGCGCCCCATAGCGTCTGGTGCCGTGTCCGTACGCCATGCCTATTGGCTCATGGCAGCCATGTTTCTGCTGTCCATGTCTACGCTGTTGCTGCTTCCGCCGCTGTCGATGTGGAACGTCATGACAGTGGTATTGTTCTACTATGTGCTCAACCTCGCCTACTGTTCCAAGCTCAAGCAGTACGCCATACTCGACGTCTGCATCGTGGCATTCGGCTTCGTGCTGCGCATCATAGCCGGCGGTCAGGCCGAGGATGTGGAGCTTAGCAACTGGATAGTGCTCATGACCTTCCTGCTGACACTGTTTCTTTCGTTCGCCAAACGGCGCGACGACGTGCTACGCATGAACGAGACGGGCGAGGCACCACGCCACAACACCAGCCGCTACAACCTCACATTCATCAACCAAGCCATCACCATCACCGCCAGCGTGACGCTCGTCTGCTACATCATGTACACCGTGTCGCCGGAGGTGACAGAGCATTTCGGCTCCGGTTACCTATACCTCACGAGCGTGTTTGTGCTCCTCGGCCTGCTGCGCTACATCCAGATTGCGGTGGTAGACCAGAAGAGTGGCGACCCCGTGAAGGTGGCGTTGCACGACCGCTTCTCACAGCTCATCGTGCTGGCGTGGCTCGTCTCATACCTCATACTTATCTATCTGTAAGTCATGGAGCGCAAAAAGATATATGTGTTCGACTTCGACGGCACACTAACCACTGCCGACACGCTGCTCGAGTTCATACGCTTCGCCTGCGGACGGACGCGCATGCTGCTCGGATTCGCCCTCTACGCGCCGTGGATAGTGCTCATGAAGTTGCACCTATACCCCAATTATAAAGCCAAGCAAAAGGTGTTCGCCCACTTCTTCGGCGGCATGGAGGCATCGCAATTTGACACCCTCTGCCAACGCTTCGCTGCCAACAGCGCCCACCTCATACGCCCCGCGGCAGCCGACTACGTGCGTCGTGTGGCGCCCGACGCCTACGCCCTGTATGTTGTCAGCGCAAGTCTCGACAACTGGGTGCGCCCCACCGTTGAGCGCTGGCTGTGCGGCAGCGACAGCAACACGACGTTCACCGTGGCAGGCACACGCCCCGAAGTGTGTGACGGCAGGCTCACAGGGCACTTCGCCACGCCCAACTGCTACGGCGCGGAGAAGGTCAGACGCCTCACCGCCCTGCTCGATGGCGACCGCCAACAATATTTCATCACCGCCTTCGGCGACAGCCGTGGCGACAAAGAGTTGCTCAACTATGCAGATAAAGCACATTACAAGCCGTTTAGGGATTGACGCCCTGCTCGCGCGTCTCACGCCGCAGCAGCGCCAGAAGTTAGGCGAAGTAGTGAGATTTGGCATCGTAGGCGTATTGGCCACATTGCTCCAATACGCCATCTACACCGTGCTATTGCTGTGGTGTTCGCCGTCGCTGTCGATGACGGTGGGCTACATCCTTAGTTTCATCTTCAACTTCATAGCCTCCACACGCTTCACCTTCAAGGTAGAGACCAACGCCCGCCACGGCGCCGGCTTCGCCCTGTCCCACGTAGTGAACTACCTATTGCAGATGGCTACACTCAACTTTTTCCTGTGGATAGGTGTCAGCAAGACGCTCGCACCCATACCGATGTTCTGCATCTGCGTGCCTGTCAACTTCGTGTTAGTAAGGTTTTTCTTAAAGAAATAATATTCCACAACAAAGAAAAAAATATTCGAAAACAAAGAAAAAGATATTCCGCAATAAAGAAAAAGATATTCCACAATAAAGAAAAAAATATTCGAAAACAAAGAAAAAGACATTCCACAACGATGAGAAAAATATTCGACATATTCAAGGTTAAGCGCGAAGAGCGCTGGCTGGCGATAGTCATGCTGCTGGCATTAGTGGCGCTCAACGCCCTCGTGCTGTGCAAATACTACGACATGTTCACCCCGCTGAAGAAGTGGTACTGGCCGCTGTTCATACGCAACTTCCACATCTCTGGCTTCGACCCCATCACCTACTCGGTGGTGAGCGACTGGACCGCCGGCTACAACGTGTTCCGCCACCCACTGCTCGCCTTCTACATGTACGTGCCATACCTACTCAACCAGGCGCTGATGTGGCTCACTGGCAAGAACTGCGCCATATTCATCGTGGCGGCAATACAGATATTCTGCGCCTTCTACAGTGCCCTGTTCCTGTCACGCATACTACGCGAAATCGTAGGCACGACACGCCGCGAAGCCACGATGCTGACCCTTTACTTCTTCTCTTTCGGCTACGTCATGGTGTCGGCGATAGTCCCCGACCACTTCATCATGTCCATGATGTTGCTCCTGCTCGCCCTCTACGTGTCGGGGCGCAGGATGAAGAGCGGACGCGAACTGAAGATGTGGCAGACCGTGGTGTACTTCTTCCTCACCGCCGGCACATCGCTAAACAACGGCCTCAAGATATTTCTCTCGGCGCTGTTTGTCAACCGTCGCCGCTTCTTCCGCCCCGCCCATCTGCTGCTCGCCGTGCTGTTGCCCGCCGCAGTGATATGGGGTGTGAGCCGCGTGGAGTATGCCAAGCTGGTGTGGCCACGCGAGATGGCACAGAAGAAGGCAAACGCTGAGAAGAAAGCCGCAAAGGAACGCAAGGAGCGTGAGCTGCGACTGGCACAGGCACGACGCGACTCCATTGCCGCCGCCAGCAAGTTCGAGACAGAGCAGAAGGCCATGAAAGCCGACGGCAACGCCCCCGACACGCTGCGCAACACCCAACGTCCCGCCGCCATACAGAAAAATCCGGCACCTCGCCGCCGCCAACGCCAGGGCCGCCCCATCAGCAACGAGGGTTTTATGCGGTGGACCGACATCACCACCTCACGTGTAGAGTCGGTGGTCGAAAACCTGTTCGGCGAGTCCATACAGCTCCATCAGAAGCACTTATTAGAAGATGAGTACCGCTGCCGACCCATGATTGTGCGCTACTCCTCACCCCTCAACTACGCCGTAGAGGCACTGGTCGTGCTGCTCTTCGCAGCAGGCGTGTGGTTTGGACGGCGCTCACGCTTCCTTTGGCTGTGCATGTCATACTTCGCACTCGACATGCTGCTGCACGTAGGACTGGGCTTCGGACTCAACGAGGTGTACATCATGACCGCCCACTGGGCATACGTCATGCCCATTGCCGTAGGCTATCTGCTTGTCACACAGCCGCAACGCCGCCGCACGACAGCCGTCGCCACGGTGGCGCTGACCACCCTGTGGCTGTGGATATACAACGCTGCGCTCATAGTGAAATATCTGTGCTGACGCCCCACCGACCAACTCTGCAACGCCACATGAAACAATCGATTCGTCATCTGCTGCAAAAAGCCGCTGCGCCACTACGCCGACTGCACCTGCCCGACGCCCTACGCCTACGCCGCGAGGAGCGCTGGCCTACGCTGTGCGCACTGATAGTGGCTGCCGCGCTCAACGGTCTGCTGCTCTACAAGTACTGGGTGCGCCTCACGCCAGGCGGCAAGCTCGGCTTCTACAGCATATTTATGAAAAACTTCCACGTCTCTGGCTTCGACGGCACGTCGTGCATCGCCATCTCGTGTGGCGACATATACTTCAGCACGCTGCGCCACCCACTGTTCTACACGCTGCTACTGCCGTTCCGATGGCTCGACCGTTGGCTCATGGACCTTACCGGCCTGAACTTCGCCATCATATTCATGGCTGTGCTACAGACGCTCTGCGCCACATGGTCGTTTGTACTTCTACGCCGTGTGCTGACCGACTGCGTGGGACTGCGCCAGCGCGAAGCCCTGCCGCTGACGGTGCTGTTCTTCTCGTTTGCATACGTCATGCTCACCATCATGGTGCCCGACCACTTCGGACTGTCGCTGCCTCTGCTGCTGCTCACGGTGTGGATGGCAGGACGCCACATGGCTGCCGGCACCACGTTCACGCCCCTTCAACAGGCGCTGCTGCTATTTATGACAGCCGGAGTGACCGTCACCAACGGCGTGAAGACCTGTCTTGCAGCACTCTTCACAGACCGTCGCCGCGTGTTCGGCTGGCGCTCTCTGCTTGCCACCGCCCTACCACTGCTACTGCTGTGGGGCATCTGGCAGTGGCAACACGCCACCGTGGAGGTGCCGCAGAAGCAGCGCATAACGCGCATGGTGGAGAAGAAGCGCGAGAAAAATCCGCACTTCGGCGAGCGCGACGCTAAGCGCGACAAGTGGCGCGAGAACCAAAACGGCACCGCTATCGACCGCGACGCCACGCTGCTGAAGTGGAGCGACATATCGACATCGCGCCTGCGCTCCACCGTCGAAAACCTGTTCGGCGAGTCGCTACAGCTCCACCGCGACCACCTGTTGGGCGATGTGCAGAACGACCGTCCCGTGTTCGTGAGCTACCGCCACCCGTTGCAATACGCCATTGGCGCCGCTGCCGCCCTGCTGCTCGTCGCTGGCGTGTGGTGTGGGCGTCGCAGCCGCCTCATGCTCATGCTGCTGTCGTGGCTCGTCTTCGACGCGACGGTACACATAGGGTTTGGCTTCGGGCTCAACGAGGTGTACATCATGACCGCCCACTGGGCGTTCGTCATACCCATTGCTGGCGGCTATCTGCTGCGCGCCAGCGGTCCAAAAGCGCGGCTGTGGCTCACAAGCGGCGTGTGGGCACTCGCCCTTTGGTTGGCAGCATATAACGCCACACTCATCGTGGGCTACTGTCTGAATCAGGCATAAACACCACCTGAAACAGGCATAAACACCACCTGAAAACAGGCACAGACGCCACCGTCGCGGCGACGGGGCACGATTGACAAAATGATAGTGCCCTTTTGGGCTTGTCACTACGGCCCTTTGGCGACCTCACTACGGCCCTTTGAGGTCGTCAAAGGGGCGTAGTGGGAAAATCAGCAAGGTTTTAACAGACGTTAAGAATTGGCGTCAGTTTTTGCGACTAAAACATAGCAAAATGTCACAAAAACCGCAAAACAGATTACACTACAACTTCTATACATTATGAGCACAACGATTTTCACCAACCGCTCGGCGGCGGCAGCCCTGACAGCGATAAGACAGACCTTCGCCATAAGGCGCGAGGAGCGCTGGCCCGCGACGCTGGTGCTGATGGCGGTCGTGGCGCTACAGGCGCTGATGACCAGCAAGTTCTGCGCCCTGCTCGCCCACCCCACACACGAGGCGTGGCTACGCTTCATGCGCAACTACCACATGTCTGGCTACGACCCTATAACCTACAGCGTGGTGATGGACTGGCACATGGGCTACGACGTGCTGCGCCACCCGCTGCTGGCGTTTATGATGTGGCCGCTGTCGGCGGTAGACAGGCTGGCGGTGTGGCTCACCGGCTGCGACATCACGGTGTGGATAGTCGCCATGCTGCTCACTTTCTGCGCGTTTTACGCCTTCATGTTCCTCTACCGCACGCTGCACGACGGCATCGGTGTGACCAGCAGGGTGGCATGGTTGCTCACGTTCATGTTCATGGGCTTTGGACATGTGGCAGTGGCGACGGTCGTTGCCGACCACTTCTGTCTGTCCATGTTCATGCTTCTGCTCACCATCTACCGCGCGGCGGTGAAGATTAGGGAGGGCAGACGGTTTGGTGTCGGCGAGACCATAGCGCTGTTTGTCGCCACGGCGGGCATCACACTGAGCAACGGCATACCTGTGCTCATGGCGGTGACAGTGACCAACGGCATCGCCGCCCTGAAGCCGCGCTTTCTGTATGGCGCCATGATGTTGCCGGCAGTGGCGATGTTGGTCGTGGGCTTGGCGTTGGCGGCGCATGGCGGCGAGAGCAACGACATGGTGTCGCAACCCGTTGCGCAACAGATGAAATGGACGCGCAGCGAGGTAGACAAGGGTGATGTGTTTATAGAAAATGTGTTCGGAGAGTCGCTGCAGCTGCACCGCAGCCATGTGCTCGGCGACGTGTTGTCGGGCAGACCGGTCATCGTGCGTTACACGTGTGGGTGGCAGTACGCCGTGGAAGCGTTTCTGCTGCTGACGTTTCTGATAGGTATGGCGATGGGATTGCGAGACAAGATTGGCATCATCGCCGCCACAATATTCCTTTACAACATGGCGCTGCACCTTGCGTTGGGCTTCGCCGTGGACGAGATTCATATCATGGCGGCGCACTGGACGTTCACCGTGCCGCTCGCTATGGCATGGGTGTTCAAGCGCCCCGCCGTCGGTCGCGGCTGGCGTGGCGTGCGCGTCGTGGCGATAACGGCGGTGACAATGGTCACCATCTACCTGTGGGCGTACCACGGTTGGCTGCTCTTCCGTTATCTGACGTGGCCGTTGTGTAAGTAGACGGGGGCTACCATAAACAAAAAGGCATGGCCACCGCTTTTGCAGTAGCCATGCCATAGAGTTTTCATTAATATTCTTTTTCGTTTGCAAGGTTCCACACGTTGAGGAACGAAGCACGCGTTATGTCTGTCACTTTCTCGTAGTTTATCTTCTCTGCCTCGTCACCCGGCTGGTGGTAGTCGGGGTGGCCGTCGGTGTGGTACCATATAATGGGTATGCCACGCTTGGCGAACGTGCCGTTGTCGCTGCCGCCGACGGGGTTGTCCCACGCACGGTAGTCGGGGTCGAGGTGCAGCCCATAGCGTGCGATGTCGCCCTTTAGCCAGTCACCGAAGACAGGATGTGAGGCGGTGTAGAAGTACACTACGTAGGGCGGATTGTCGGGTTTATTGTTGCGACCTATCATGTCGAAGTTGAGATAACCCTTTATCTTGTCGGCAAAAGCACAGCTCTGCATGAAATAACGTGAACCGAGCAGACCGATTTCTTCACCATCCCAGAAGGCGAACACGACGTTGCGCTCTGGCTGCACACCAGAGGCGGCGAAGGCACGGGCTATCTGCAACACGGCGCTCACGCCCGAAGCGTTGTCGTCGGCGCCGTTGTATATCTTGTCACCGACAAGGTCGGGGTCGCTGCCTACATGGTCGAAATGTGCGCCCACGACCACATACTCGTCGCTGTTGCGACCGGGAATCATGGCGAGCACATTCTTCATGTCGAGGCGGCGGTGTGTGCCTGCCTGCAACTTGGCTATAGAGTCAGGCTCTACATACCACGGTTTGCGCTTCTGCCACTCCATGCTGTAGGCAGAGAAGGGCTGTGTGTAGCTGTCGTAGAGCGGTTTTATGCCCCACTGTCGAAGGTGTGAGACGATATATTGCGCCGCTACCTGTGCATCGTTGGTGCCTGCCTTGCGGCCGCGCAGCTCGTCGCTGGCAAGGAATGAGATGTGGGCTTTGGCGGCTTCGATGTTTACGGTGGCGAGCGCTGCTTCCTTTGCGGCGTTCATCTTCTTGGGGCTGAGTGGTGCCTGCGCCTTTACGGCTGCGGCTGTGGCCACGACCAGGACGGCGGCCAGGAGTAATGCTTTTCTCATGTGAGTATTGTTGTTGTTGCTATTTGCAAAAAAAGCCTGACGGAACATGCCGTCAGGCTTTTTACGTTTTGCGCGTAAGACGGCGTGACATGCACGTCCTGTACGCTTATTAACTTACTTACTGATTGCTTTCATCTATTCTTTCTGTGGCGGGAGCGGGAGCTGTTGAGATTTTTCTACAGCCTCATTAGGCATTAACCCCTCCCTCAAGCAGATTTGTCAAGCTTATGAGTAGCGCAAAATCTGACCTGGACGCAGACGCATGTTCTTGCGTATGTGGTTGAGCTTGCATATTGTATCTACCGTCACACCGCGCTTCTTGGCGATGCTGTTCAGCGTCTCGCCTGACGCAACCTTGTGGTAAAGCACCTCGTCGTTGGCTTCTGGCGAGTTCGCACCGCTGCCTATCACGTCTTCACGCGAGTACGATCCGTTGTCCACCTTGCCACGCAGACGTGTTGCCTCGGCAGATTCGGCTCTGTAAGTGTCGCGGTTGAACATATAGTAGTCTGCCACTACGTCTTGCTCGCGGAAGTCGAACATCAGCGCAGGGTTTATCGCTACGCCGCAGAGACGTGTCTCAAAGTGAAGATGTGAGCCTGTACTGCGACCAGTATTGCCACCCAATCCGATTGGCTCTCCTGCTCGCACCTCGTCGTTTTCTTTCACAAGCTGTGCTGAAAGGTGTCCGTAGATGGTTTCAAGTCCGTTGTTGTGGCGTATGACCACGTATTTGCCGTAGCCTCTGGCGTCGTATTTCACCATGCGAACCTTGCCGCTAAAGGCTGAGCGTATGGTGTCGCCGATATATACTTTTATGTCGAGGCCCTCGTGCTGGCGTCTCCAGCGTGGTCCGAAGTTGCTTGTTATGACGCGGCTCGGGGTCGGCATGCAGAAGTTTTTGAGGTTTATGCGGAATGTCTCCGGCAGCGCTGTAGCGCGATGTGCGAACTTATTGTTCCAGTCCTCATATAGTTCTGCTGCTGGGTTTTCGAGTTCTTCGCGTGCTGTTAGGTTTTTAAGCATAAGCGTGTCCACCATCTTCATCCTGCGATCGACGGGTGCCTGTCGTGCCAACAGGTCCTGTGCTGCCACTGGCATGGCCGCGAAAGCAAGCATTGCGGTGAGTGCAAATGTCCTTATTGTTTTCTTAAAATTCATATTCTGCGTCTCGTTTCTTTTAGTCTTAGACTCGTTTCTTTTAGTCTTATGATAAGTTACGGGAGAGAACCAATGCATGTGGCACCCCGCCAAAAAGCGCTTTGATGTCGCGTGCAAATTCACAAGAAATGCGCATGAAATTGCACGACATCTGTCAAAAGCTGCCACAAAGATACGAAAAATATTACAAAGTCGTTAAAACGTTAACAGTTTTTATTGACGTTTTAACATAAAAACGCTTGAAAATGTGTGCGTTACCAGCGTCTGTAACACTTGTTTTCAAGCGGTATGAGGCGTAGTGACGTTTTGATATGAATCAAACGGCGATTTTAACTAATCGCCGCCCAATTCACATTCACGTCCCTCAGCTCGCGAAGTCGGCGCCACAGCATGGCGTAGGCAGGGCTTGTACATGTCGGATCGGCCTCTACGATTTTCTGAGCCTCCTCTCTTGCCATCTGCACGAGCTGTCCGTCGCGCGCTATATCGGCAATCTTGAGGTCGAAAGCGATGCCACTTTGCTGCGTGCCCTCAAGGTCGCCCGGTCCGCGCAGCTTGAGATCGGCCTCCGCGATGCGGAATCCGTCGTTCGTATCGCACATTATGTCAATGCGCTTACGTGTTATATCCGACAGCTTATAGCCCGTAACGAGGATGCAATAGCTCTGGTCGGCACCACGACCTACACGTCCACGCAACTGGTGTAGCTGCGACAGTCCAAACCGTTGTGCGTCGAGTATGACCATGACCGATGCGTTTGGCACGTTCACGCCCACCTCAATAACCGTCGTAGCGACCAGAATCTGCGTCTCGCCGCTAACAAATTTCTGCATCTCCGCTTCCTTTTCAGCTGGCTTCATCTTACCATGCACCTTGCTAAGTCTAAACTCCGGGAACACGTCTTTTAGCGCTTCGTAGCCGTCTTCGAGGTTTTTGAGGTCGCTTTTCTCACTCTCGCTGATAAGCGGATAGACCACATAGACCTGCCGTCCCTGCTTTATCTGCTGTCGTATGCCGTTGTATAGCGATGTGGTCTGTGTGTCATATTTATGCAAAGTCTGTATAGGCTTACGTCCAGGTGGCAGTTCATCTATCACGCTCACGTCCAGATCGCCGTAGATAGTCATTGCCAGCGTGCGTGGAATGGGCGTGGCGGTCATCACAAGCACGTGTGGTGGATTGTCGCTCTTGCCCCACAGCTTGGCACGTTGAGCCACACCGAAGCGATGTTGCTCATCTACCACGGCGAGACCGAGGTGTGCAAACTGCACCGTGTCTTCTATCACGGCATGTGTTCCGACAAGAATCTTCACGTCGCCGCTTACCAATCCCTCGAGCACCTCACGCCGCCGTTTGCCTTTCACCACGCCGGTGAGCAGCTCAACTCGCACATCCATGTCGCCCAAGAAGTCGCGGATAGTGGTAAGATGCTGCTCGGCGAGAATCTCGGTCGGTGCCATGATGCACGCCTGAAAGCCGTTGTCTACCGCCAGCAACATAGCCATGAGCGCCACGAGCGTCTTGCCCGACCCCACGTCGCCCTGCAACAGACGGTTCATCTGCTGCCCCGACTTCATGTCACCCTGTATTTCATGCATCACGCGCTTTTGCGCTCCGGTGAGCGGAAAGGGCAGATGGTCGTGATAAAACGTGTTGAACGTTGCGCCCACACGGTTGAGCACATACCCCCTATACTTACGGCGGTTGTCGGAAGCATAACGCAAAATGTTGAGCTGTAGGTAGAACAGCTCCTCAAACTTCAGCCTCACCCGTGCATCCTGCATCTCCTTTGCGTTGCGCGGATAGTGTATGCAGCGCATCGCCACGTCACGCGAGACGAGGTGAAGTGGCTCGGTTATAAACGTCGGCAGCGTCTCCTCTATCGGCGTCGAGAGCCTCTCGAGCATGGCTTTCACAATCTTTTCCAATGCGCGCGACGTCACCCCACGCTTCTTCATCAGCTCCGTGGTAGAGTAATAAGGCTGCATACCCATCTGCGAGAGTTGCAGTTCGGCGACGCGATCCATGTCGGGATGAGCAAACTGGAAGCGTCCGCCGTAGACCGTAGGCTTGCCGAAGATGATATATTCTTCGCCCACCTTATAAGTCTTATACACATACTGCGCGCCGCTAAACCACACGAGGTCTGCCACGCCACTGCCGTCAGACACATGTCCCACGACCCGTTTCTTGCGCGGCCCCATCTCAAACTCCTCGTAGCTGAGTATGCGCGCCTTTATCTGCACAAACGGCATGTCGGGCGACAGTTCGCGTATGGAGTAGATGCGGCTACGGTCTACATACTTGTAAGGGAAATAATCGAGCAGGTCGCCCCACGACTTCACACCGAGCTCCTTATTCAAAAGCTCTTTGCGTTGTGGTCCGACACCCGGAAGATACATTATGTCCTGGTCAAGTATGGTAGGCATTGGAATCAATATATTAGCACCTCCGCCACCTTGAGGTCAAACGGAGTAGTAAGTTTTATGTTCTCGCGGTTGCCATCCACCATCTCCACCTTTTCGCCAAGCGCCTCTATCACCGACGCGTCGTCGGTGAATCGCTCGCTGAAAGGCTGGTTGAAGGCACGACGGAGCAGCCCGAGCCGAAACGTCTGGGGCGTCTGCACGACACGATAGTCAGAGCGCAACACGTTGTGTCCGCTGCCGTCGGGCGCGACAAGACGCAGCGTGTCGACAACAGGCAGCACCGGTATGGCAGCGCCACAACGCTCTGCAGCGTCGAAGCAGCGGCCAATAGCGTCGGTCGACACAAACGGTCGCACGCCGTCGTGTATAGCCACGAGGTCGTCGTCTGCCGCCCCAGCGAGTGCCGCCACGCCGTTCTGCGACGAGTGGAAGCGCGTAGCCCCACCGTCGGCAATGTCGTGTGCGTCGGTAAAACCATACTCCCGACACAACGTGTGCCAATAGTTCTGATGGTCTTTAGGCAACACCAGCACGACGTGCATGTGCTCGTCATACTGTCGGAAGCGCCTTATGGTGTGCATGAGCACAGGCAGTCCGCCGACAGGCATAAACTGCTTGGGCGTGTCGCCACCCATGCGCAGTCCCTTGCCGCCAGCCACTATCACAACATGATTCATACCCGTCGCTACTTGCCCATGAGGTGGTTGTACATCATGCCCTCCTGAAGCGAAGCCACAGTGTCGTCGCCCTTGAACATGCGCAATATCTCATAGCTGTAAGGCAGCGTGGCGGCAGGACCCTCACCCGTTATGATGTTGCCATCGACGGTGAACAGTTCGCGTGTGTAGTGAGCACCTGTCATGAACTTCTCAAAACCCGGATAGCAGGTGGCATAGCGTCCCTCAAGCAGTCCCAAGTGTCCGAGCACCAACGGAGCAGCACATATCGCGCCGATGCGTCCACCCTTCGCAGCCTGTGCCTTCAGTGCCGCGCACACCCCTTCGTGGTCGCGCAGATTGGTAGAGCCAGGCAGTCCGCCCGGCAACAGCAACATGTCGGCGTCGCTGAGGTCGGCGTCTTCAATTTTGAGGTCTGCCTTCAGCGTCACGCCATGTGCCGTCTCCACAAACTCAGACCCCGTCACACTGACGGTCTTGATGTCCACTCCGCCGCGACGCAGTATGTCGACGGGCGCCAGACCTTCCACTTCCTCGAAGCCGTTGGCCAGAAATTCATATACCTTTGCCATTGTTTTTATCTTTTGATTGATGTTTTTTCGCGTCATCTACTGACACATCTTCTACAAAGATACATATTATCTGTGAAAAACTGTATATTTTATTCTTTTTTCACTTCCATCTTGCAACAAATCGCTATATTTGCATGTCTAAACATAAAACGGGAAGAAGCGGCGACACACACCGACCCCACCCGTCACCCGTCACATCTTAAAATCAAAGCCCATGAGCACTGCCACAAAGCCACACACGCTGCTCAGCCTGCGCGGAATAAACAAAACATACTTCGGAGCACAGCCCCTGCATGTGCTCAAAGGCATAGACCTCGACATAGAGGAGGGGGAGTTTGTGTCCATAATGGGCGCGTCAGGCTCTGGCAAGTCCACCCTGCTCAACATTCTCGGCATACTCGACAACTACGATTCGGGCGAATATCGTCTCGCCGACACGCTGATAAAAGACCTCAGCGAGCGCCGCGCCGCCGAGTATCGCAACCGCATGATTGGCTTCATCTTCCAGTCGTTCAACCTCATATCCTTCAAGACGGCAGTCGAAAACGTGGAACTTCCGCTCTTCTATCAGGGCGTGGGACGCAAGCAGCGCCGCCGCATGGCAATGGAATATCTCGACCGTCTCGGCCTCGCCGACTGGGCAGAGCACTACCCCAACGAGATGTCGGGCGGACAGAAGCAGCGCGTCGCCATCGCGCGGGCACTCATCACAAAGCCCAAGATAGTGTTGGCCGACGAGCCGACAGGCGCCCTCGACTCCAAGACCAGCGTGGAGGTGATGACGCTACTCAAACGCCTCAACGCCGATGAGGGCATCACCATAGTGGTCGTGACCCACGAAAGCGGCGTCGCCAACGAGACAAACAAGATAGTACACATCAAAGACGGACTAATCGAGCGCATCGAGATGAACCTCGACCACAACGCCTCGCCATTCGGGTCGGGCGGTCTTATGAAATAGAATCGGGCGCACCGCCCACGCCACCTCTGCCCCACTGTTTTGCCAACAGGCAGAGTTGACAAAATGATAGTGCCCAAACGGGCTTGCCACTACGGCCTAATGGGCTTGTCAAAGGGCCGTAGTGACGACGTGAAAGGGCCGTAGTGGGAACGGCACGGGGCTTTTAACATGCGTTAAGAATTGGCGTCACAATTTGCCACAAAAACTTTACAAAATGTCACCAAAACCACGAAATGGCTGACACCGCGCAAAAGTCACTCTACGCTGTCACCGTAAGGCGCGACCACACGACATACAAACAAACGTTATGAACACAGAGTTACTCACCGAACTATGGGCCACAGCGCGCCGCAACAAGCTGCGCACAGCACTCACAGGCTTTGCCGTGGCGTGGGGAATATTTATGATTATATTCCTGCTCGGAGCCGGAAACGGACTCATCAACGCCGTGACACAAAACTCGGCAAAGATGCTCGACAACTCCATGATGGTGTGGGGAGGACTGACATCAAAGCCCTACAACGGCTTGAAAGAGGGCCGCTGGGTACAACTCGACGACCGCGACCTCGACGCTACACGCCACGAGTTCGCTGCCAACATCGACGAGGTGGGCGCCACCGTCAACCGCGACAACCTCACCTTCAGCCTGGGCGACAACTACTACAACACCACGCTGAGCGGCGTCTACCCCAACGAGGCGACTATAAACAAGAAAGAGATGCTCTTCGGACGGTTCATCAACGACATAGATATAAGCCAAGACCGCAAGGTGGTGGTGATAAGTCGCAGCCTGGCGGAGCAGCTCGTGAGCCACGACGTGGCACAGCTTGTCGGCAGATACATCAACGTTGGCGACTTCGCCTTTCGCGTGGTGGGCATCTACAAGACCGAGGAGAACTCCTCCGACAACAACGCCTACACCGCGTTCACCACACTTAGAAAGATGTACGGTATGGGCGACAAAGCCGGCAACATAGTGTTCTCGTTCCACGGGCTTAACACCGAGCAGCAGAACGACAACTTTGAGAAGCAATACACGGCGCACATCAACCGCAACCACCAAGCCGACCCCACCGACCGGAGCAGCGTGTGGATATGGAATCGGTTCACACAGAACATGCAGATGAACAAAGGCATGACGCTTATACGCCTCGCGCTGTGGGTGATAGGACTGTTCACGCTGCTCTCTGGCGTAGTGGGCGTGAGCAACATCATGCTCATCACCGTAAAGGAACGGACCCGCGAGTTCGGCATACGCAAAGCCATCGGCGCCACACCAGCGTCGCTCCTGCGGCTCATCATTGCCGAGAGCGTCGTCATAACGCTCTTCTTCGGCTACATAGGCATGCTCTGTGGCATCGCCGCCAACGAATATATGAACGCCACGATAGGCCACACGGTGGTAGACTCTGGTCTGTTTAAAGCCACCATGTTTGTCAACCCCACCGTCGGACTCGACGTCTGCTTCGGCGCTACTGCCGTCATGGTGGTCGCCGGCACCCTCGCAGGACTCATGCCAGCATGGCGCGCGGCACGCATAAGACCCATCGAAGCCCTGCGCGCGGAGTAGCAATCAAGCTACGGGAAGGGCGGAACAGAGGGTTTTCAAGACATCAGGAAAAGCACCATAATGATTTATTTTAACCACTCTAATAAACAAGGAGGAAACACAGCATGAACAAAACAACAATCAAACAATCGGCTCTTTGCACCATGACAAAAGCCATTTTCTTATCTGCCATGACAATGGCGAGTCTTACAACGTCGGCACAGCAGGCCATATTTGACAAGCTCAACACCACGTCGCCAGAGGTACATGCCGACGGCAGCGTGACTCTACGACTGCTCGCACCCAAAGCCGACACGGTGACAGTGACCGGCGATTTTAAACCCGTAGACTGGCAGACGCTGCCCATGACACGCAACGAGCAGGGACTGTGGAGCGTCACCGTGCCCGCCTTGCCTGCCGAGATGTACATGTATGCGTTCAATGTTGACGGCGTGCGCACCATAGACCCCGGCAATACATACGTCAATCGCGACGTCACCACACTCTCAAACATATTCGTAGTGAGCCATGAGCAGGGCGATAAGGGCTACAACTACAAGTCAAACGCCACTCCCCACGGCAACGTGGCAAAGGTGTGGTACGACAGTCCGACACTGAAGATGACACGACGCATGACCGTCTACACACCCGCTGGCTACGACGGCAAGAAGCGCTACCCCGTGCTCTACCTGCTGCACGGCATGGGTGGCGACGAGAACGCATGGGCAGAGCTGGGGCGCGCCGCACAGATTATGGACAACCTCATAGCTCAAGGCAAGGCGAAACCTATGATTGTGGTCATGCCCAACGGCAACCCCAACTGTGAGGCAGCACCTGGCGAGTGGACACCCGGACTCTACACACCGGGCCACTGGACCATCAAGCAGAAAGCAGCAGCAACGATGGAAGACAGCTTCGACGACATAGTGAAGTATGTTGACACCCACTACCGCACCATCGCCAAGCGCGAGGGACGCGCCGTGTGTGGACTGTCGATGGGCGGCGGACACACGTTTGGCATATCGTTGCTCATGCCGCGCACATTCAACTACTACGGTCTGTTCTCGGCAGCACCCTCTTTCCGCAACGCCATGCATGGCAAGAAGCTCGACGATGTGCTAAAGACCGACACACAGATACAGCAGCGCATTGCCGCCTTGCGCGACAGTAAGCCGCAGCTCTACTGGATAGGCATAGGCAAGACCGACTTCCTCTTGGAGTCAAACAACACGCTGCGCAGCTACTTCGACAGCGTAGGCATGCCTTATGAGTACTACGAAAACGAGGGCGGACACATCTGGCGCAACTGGCGCATCTACCTCGACATGTTTGCACAAAAACTGTTTAAGTGAACAATTGGTTTGACATAGACCGCTTCCGCGAGATACTCGACACGCTGTCGCGCAACAAGAGCCGTTCGCTACTCACAGGCTTCGGAGTGTTCTGGGGCGTGTTCATGCTCGTGGCGCTTATCGGTGGCGGCGACGGACTGAAGCAGTTGCTCGGCAATACGTTTGACGGATTTGCCACAAACTCTGCCCTCGTCTACCCGCGAGCCACCACCAAGGCGAGCCACGGATTCCGTAAAGGACGCACCTGGACACTCGACACGCGCGACGTGACGAGCCTACGCAACCTCGTGCCAGAGCTTGACGTCATCTCGCCGATGGTAACACGGTGGGGGCGCAACGCCGTCTACGCTGACCGCAAATACAGCGTGGCGATGAAAGGCGTGCGCCCCGACTTCACCGAAATGCAGCCGCCAGAGTTGCGCTACGGCCGCTACATCAACCAGATGGACATCAACCTCAACCGCAAGGTGTGCGTCTTGGGCAAGCGTGTCTATAGCGAGCTGTTCCCAGGTGGCGGCAATCCCTGTGGCAAGTTTGTCAGAATAGACTCCATCTACTACAACGTGGTGGGCGTAGACTACAGCACCGGCAACATGAGCGTGAACGGGTCGGCACAAGAGAGCATCGTGGTGCCGCTGACATTCATGCAGCAAGTCTACAACGTCGGCACCGCCGTCGACATGCTATGTCTTACCGGTAAGCCCGGCGTGGTGATGAGTCGCGTGACGCCCCACATTCGTGAGGTGGTGGCACGCAACCACAGTCTCGACCCCACCGACGACAAAGGCATCATGATTTTCAACACGGAGGAGCTGTTCGGCATGCTCGACAACCTCTTCTCCGGCGTCAATTTCCTCATCTGGCTCGTAGGCATCGGCACACTGTTGGCAGGCGCTATCGGCGTGTCTAACATCATGATGGTGACCGTGCGCGAACGAACCACGGAGATAGGCATACGCCGTGCCATCGGCGCCACGCCGCGCACCATACTCTCACAGATAGTGGCGGAGAGTCTGGTGCTCACGATGGTAGCAGGCATGAGCGGTCTGTTGTTTGCCGTCGCCACCCTACAGATGCTGGAGATAGGCACCACCACCGACGGCGTGACTACCGCCCACTACCAGATTGGGTTCTGGACCGCCGTGGCAGCAGTGGCGTTTATCAGCCTGCTCGGTGTGGTTGCAGGACTCGCCCCCGCCCTACGCGCCATGTCTGTAAAGCCCGTCGACGCGATGAGAGACGAGTGATAAGGAAGGGAAAAGTGAAAAACGAAAAGTGAAAAATCATATAGTCATAACTGCCTGGAGCTGACACGAAAGGCAAACTAACACACAGCAAAGACATGACGGAGCTGACACAAGATGCAAACCAACACACAGCAAAGACATGACGGAGCTGACACAAGATGCAAACTAACACACAGCAAAGACATGACGGAGCTGACACGAAAGCAATAAAAACATACAGTTATGACTGATTAGATATTAAGTAAAAAGTAAAAAAGGAAGATATGAAAAAGATAATTGCCGCCAGTGTCGTGGCGCTTATATTTATCGGCACGTTTGTTTTCCTATGGATTAAGTCGCGACCGCAACCCGTTGTCTATAGCGAGTTTGAGGCGTCGTATGGCGATCTGCGCAAGACCACGGTGCTGACTGGCAAGATAGAGCCGCGCAACGAGGTGAACGTGAAGCCCCAAATCAGCGGCATCATATCCGAAATAGTGAAGGAAGCGGGCCAGACGGTGCAGGCAGGAGAAGTCATTGCGAAGGTAAAGGTCATACCAGACATGTCGCAACTCAGCTCCGCACAGTCGCGTCTGCGTCTTGCCGACATCAACCTGAAACAGGCAAAGACCGACTACGAGCGCGAACGGGTGCTCTATGACAAGGGCCTCGTGTCCGCTGACGAGTATGACAAGATAAACCAGACATACCAACAGGCACGTGAAGAGCGCGCCGCGGCAGAAGACAATCTCGAAGTAGTGCGCGACGGCGTGTCGCGAAGCAATGCCAACGCCAGCTCCACACTTATCCGTAGCACCATCACAGGCGTCATACTCGACATACCAGTGAAGGTCGGCAACTCCGTCATACTGTCCAACACGTTCAACGACGGCACCACCATCGCCACCGTTGCAAACATGGGCGACCTCATCTTCCGAGGCAACATTGACGAGACGGAGGTAGGACAGGTGACCACAGGCATGCCCATGAAGATAACCGTGGGAGCGCTGCAAAACCTCCACTTCGACGCGCACCTCGAATACATAGCGCCTAAAGCCGTCGACAACAACGGCGCCAACCAGTTTGAGATAAAGGCAGCGGTGACCATAGCAGGGCAGAACCGCATGCGCAGTGGCTACAGTGCCAACGCCGAGATAGTGCTCGCCGAAGCGCAACATGTGCTCACCGTGCCCGAGAGCACCATCGAGTTTAGTGGCAAAGACACGTTCGTCTACGTGGTGAAAGGCAGCGGCAAGGACCAAACCTATGAGCGTCGCGCCGTGAAGACGGGCCTCAGCGATGGCGTGAACATAGAGATAAAAAGCGGACTGCGCGCTGGCGAGCATGTGCGCGGACCTCAGACAGTAGACGCAAACGACTGATTGACAGAAGTCAACGCACCTCACTAAAAGCTCTTATAGAGCGAAAATAAAAATTAAAGCATTTTAAAGATTTGTACATTTTACAACCTTTAAGGTGCTTTTTTCATATATTTGCGCCTTGAATTCGCACGCTTTAAAATAAGAAGCAGCAATACATATATAGAAAAGCAGCAAACACAAGCATAAAAAACAATAATACACACGCAGTGCAAAAGGCTTGAAGACAAGAAGGATAACACATAAGCTACAGCCGATTGCATGCGAAACCGCCCTCAATTCGAGAGAGATACAACATCAATTTAGGAGAAATATAAAATTAATTTAGGAGAAATATAAAAATCAGTTCGAGAGAACAGTAAAAGCACTAACATGATCCATTTAATTAAAAAAGCACATGTTGGCGGAGCACAGTGCCTTCGCCTCATAACACTTGTTGCCCTCTTTGCTCTCGCCATAGCCACCGCTACGGCAGAAGAGAATAAGGCGCAACTCGACGTGACACGTCTGGCGGGCGTCGATCCGGCAGACATAGTAAACACCGACAACACCCATCGCGTGTATCCGTACAGCGACGAGGGACGTAAACACACGTTCCTGCTCATGAACGTTGGCACGCAGCAGTTTTTCAACATCGGCGGTTCGTACGGCAGACACGCCAGTCTCAGAGACTACGGCATGCTGCTGTGGATATACAAAAACTCCAAAACAGATGGCACATACAACATACGTACACGCCTAAACATGGTGGCAGGGACCACCACCACCACCGAAAATCTGAACAACGAAAACAGCTACGTGCAGTATATCGACAACGACAAGCTGAAGCCCGGTGTCTATCTCGAAGCCAACTCTGCCGACGCCACACGCGAGTTTGGTTGGTTCTTTGAGCAGGCTGACGGCTACTCTAAAGAAAACAAGGTGTACAAGATAAGGACATACGGCAACCATTACCTCACAGCAACGCCCAACGACGCCAACGACAACTTCTGCGAGGCTGTCGCCAACGCAACGCCTGACAACCCTAACTACTGCGTTTGGAAGCTCATAACGCTGGAGGAGTATTACCGACTGTTCAATACTTCGCCGTCAAACCTGTCGGCTCCCATCGACGCTACGTTCATGCTGCAAAGCCCTGGCTTCAGTTACAACTTATCAAACATGGCATATTGGATACCCACGGGAGATCCCGAAAACATTCGCTTCGGAGTGGACGAGTGCTACAAAAAACCGACCGAAGCTTACTATAAAGGAGGCAAAGAGAACGACAAAAGCTATATTTGCGAGAACGGTAAGTACTTCGCCGCAGACATAAAGAACAGCAATAAAACAGGCTTGGACCAAATGGTCAACGTACACAAGCCCGGCTGGTACATCATCAGGTGCAACGGATTCAGCAACACGAACGGACAGGCAAAGCTCTTCGTATCGGAGGCAATTAAATACCAAATAACGGGAGAGCATACCTCCAAAGTGGCTCTCAATCAGCTTGACGCCAACGGTATTACCAATCTATTGGAGGCAGGCAAAGCTTTCTACGCAGGCAAATACGAAAATGAGGTGATGATACATGTCTCCGAAGCCGAATTAAAGAGCAATGAAGGAACAGTGACACTGGTCTTCGGCATCGTTGTTGGAGACAACAATACCACTTTCACCAACGCATGGACCGCCTTCGACAACTTCCGCATGCTCTATGCTGGCGAATATGAGGGTCCCAGCCTTGTGCTCGACGAAGACAATCCCGACCTGAGTTACCTCACCGAGACATCGGATGAATACAAAAACGTGGTGCTGCACCTCAACCGCACGTTCACACTCAACAAGTGGAACACCCTCACCCTGCCCGTCGACCTGACCTACGGACAGATGAAGCGTGCCTTCGGCGACGAGATGATGCTGGCAGAGCTGTACCAGCTCAACGCCAACAGCGTGCGTTTCAAGACCGTGAACCGCACCAACGACGATAAGGTGATGCTCACCGCCTACACCCCATACATCATAAAGCCCACCAAAGAGGCTGACGACAACGTGGCATACACCACTCCTCGCCTGAAGAAGGCTGCCAACCAGTACTGGCTTGGGGAGAACGAAGGCAAGACCTATGATAAAGAAGGCGTGACACGCTACACCGCGGGACAGGTCTCAATAAAGGCCGGCCACTACGACATACCGAACGTTACACTCAACCGCAAGCTGCTCACCACGAATCTCGACGACCACTGGGTGTCTACGACGACGACTTCTGCCAGCACCAACGACATGGTGTGCAAGGGCACAATGGCAAAGACCTACTACGTGAAAGACGGCAAAGGCATGTTCTACACCGACAATGACAAGCAGCGCGACGACCTCTCCGGCGACTACTTCATGAACAAAGGCACGATGTATAAGGTGCACTCTACAAAGCAGTACGGTCTCAAGGCGTTCCGTTGCTGGTTTGAGCTGACAGGCAACACCGACAACGGCTCCACCGCCACAGCCCCCGCCAAAGAGGTAAGCCTTGTCATCGACGACATAGAAGACAACACTACGGGCATCGACACCGTGGTCAGCGACCCGTCATCAGCATCTGCCAAAGCCCACACTGGCGCTGGAGTCTACAACCTCAACGGCCAGCTCGTGCGCCCCGGCACATCGCTCGACGGTCTGCCTAAGGGCATATATATCGTCAACGGCAAAAAGGTGAAGAAGTAATAAGGCATGGTCCTTAATGACACAACAGTATAAAGCAAAAGAACACAATGATTAGAAAAGAATATATAGCACCCTCCATCGTCGTAGTCAAGACCGAAGACATGTGCAGAGCGTTTGCTAACGGCAGCGTGGTAAGCGACCCTTCTGACAGCCCTGTCGACAGCTTCGACGTGAAAGAATACGACAGCAACTGGATGGACGATGTCAACAACTGGGGCGGCGACTGACGTTTCGTCGCGAGACGGCGACCCGTCAGCCACAAGACAAATAGCGTTTCGTCGCGAGACAAAACGCCCTTTATAAAAAGCCAACAGGGAGTTGCGGTTATGAACCGTAGCTCCCTGTTTTTTATGGTTGCCCCATCGGGGCCTCTCAAAATCACAAATTTATGACAAAGGGCTAAATAGCTGACACTTTGCTACTATTTAGCCACTTTTGCTTACGCCAATTCTTAACGTCTGTTAAAAGCCCTGCGACTTTGCCAAAGGGCCGTAGTGACAAGCCCAAAGGGCCGTAGTGAGGTCGCCACTACGGCCCTTTGACATCGCCAAAAGGCAGCTATCATTTTGTCACTTGGGCGTAGTGGCAAAACCGACAGCCTGTGTGCGTCACACGAAACGTCTGTCTTGTAACACTTTCTTAACATCTGTGACACACAATCTAAAAACCAAATGACGAACTTTGCCGCCGAAACGAAGAAGAAAACAACACTTTCACAACGTCATTATGAAAACAACAGCAACTGCCATCATTGCAGCACTGACCGCCGCCACAGGCGCTATGCTGCCTTACGACGTCAAAGGGCAGGACAACAAAGAGGGCACAAACCGCACCATGCACATACACGGCACCCTGCGCAGCAAGTACGAATATCAGACCTCCGAGGGCGAAGGCCGCTTTGAAGTGAGAAACGCGCGTGTGAGCGTAGACGGCAAGCTGAGCGACATGGTGAGCTACAAGGCAGAGATAGACCTCTGCGACGAGGGCAGCATAAAGATGCTCGACGCCTACACACGTCTGCGCCCTGTCGCCCCTCTGGCGCTCACCATCGGCCAGATGCGTGTGCCGTTCACCATCGACGCCCACCGTTCGCCCCACCAACAGTATTTCGCCAACCGCTCGTTCATAGCCAAGCAGGTGGGCAACGTGCGCGACGTGGGTGCCGCCGTGGCTTATAACCTGAAGGCAGGCATACCCGTGACGTTAGAGGCGGGACTGTTCAACGGCAGCGGTCTGACTGGACAGAAAGACTACTGGACCAAGTCGGTGAACTTCTCGGCAAAGGCTCAGATGTTCTTTCCGCAGGGTTTCAACCTCACACTGAGCATGCAGAAGATTCGTCCCGACCACGTAGGGGTGATGATGTATGACGCGGGAGCCTACTGGCACGCCCGTGGGTGGCACATAGAGGGCGAATATCTCTACAAGCACTACTCCCAAGAGGCGTTCCACGACGTGCATGCCTTCGACGCATTCGTGGCACATGACTTCCGCATGGGGCGTGGCGCACTGAAATACATCACCCCACTGCTGCGCTACGACTACATGAGCGACCACAGCGACGGCATGCGCTATCTCGACGGCAAGAAGTCGACAGAGGGCACACTGACCGTCAACGACTACAAGCGCTCGCGTCTGACGGGTGGTGTGACGTTTAGTTTCGCCAAGCCGTTTATCAGCGACATACGCCTCAACTACGAGAAATATTTCTACCGCGACGGCGCCGTGGCTAAACCGTCGGAGCGCGACAAAATTGTAGTGGAGTTTATGACACGCTTCTAACTGTGACTATGGGCGGGGACAAACACAAAAAAGGGGCGGAACACGCCACTACTTTCGCGTGCGCTCCCGCCCCTACGGTTGTCAAAAGGATTGTTTCTTCTCTTTGCCTTAACAGCTTTTACTCTTTGCCGTCACAGCGTTTTCACTTTGCTGTAACGGCGTTTTTGTCATATGACACACGGGTCATTTGTTATACGCATCTTCATGCACGCCAGCCACGGCGCGTCCACTGGGATCGTTCATGTTCTTGAACGCCTCGTCCCACGCCAGTGCCTCGGCGGTGCTACACGCCACGCTGGGCACACTGGGCACCGACAGTGCCGCCGAGTCGCTGGGGAAATGTTCGGCGAAGATGGAACGGTAGTAGTATTCTTCTTTGTTGCGCGGCGGGTTGATGGGGAAGCGCTCGGCGGCATGCGCCATCTGTTCGTCGCTCACTTGGTCGGCTGTTATGCGCTTCAGCGTGTCTATCCACGAGTAGCCCACGCCGTCGCTGAACTGCTCTTTCTGTCGCCATGCCACCTCCTCAGGCAACATGTCGGCAAAGGCTTCGCGCACGATGCGCTTCTCCACAGTCTTGCCAGGACACATCTTGGCGGCAGGATTGGTGCGCATCGCCACGTCGAGGAACTCCTTGTCGAGGAACGGCACACGGCCCTCTACGCCCCATGCTGCCAGACTTTTGTTGGCACGCAGGCAGTCGTACATATATAGTTTGGAGAGCTTGCGCACGGTCTCTTCGTGAAAGGCGCGTGGTGTGGGCGCCTTGTGGAAGTAGAGGTATCCGCCAAATATCTCGTCGGCACCTTCGCCCGACAGCACCATCTTTATGCCCATCGACTTTATGACACGCGCCAACAGATACATTGGCGTAGAGGCGCGCACCGTGGTCACATCGTAGGTCTCGATGAAATATATCACGTCGCGTATGGCGTCGAGGCCCTCCTGTATGGTGTAGTTTATCTCGTGGTGTACGGTGCCGATGTGGTCGGCCACCAATCGCGCCTTCGCGAGGTCGGGGGCACCCTTCAGTCCCACTGCAAACGAGTGCAGACGGGGCCACCAGGCGCGCTCCTTGCCGTCGTCTTCGATGCGGCGCTCTGAATATTTCTCTGCTATGGCACTTATCACCGACGAGTCGAGACCGCCCGAGAGCAGCACGCCATAGGGCACATCACTCATGAGCTGACGTTTGACGGCAGCCTCAAGCGCGTCGTGTACCGCAGCGACACTCGCCTCGTTGTCTTTCACTGCGTCGTAAGAGAACCAGTCGCGGCGGTAGTAGCGCTTCATGCCCGGCTCACGACTCCAGTAGTAATGGCCTGGAAGGAACGGCTCGTAGCGGTCGCACTGTCCCTCAAGTGCCTTCAGTTCGCTGGCGACATACACCTTGCCGTCGGCGTCGTAGCCTATGTAAAGTGGAATCACACCTATGGGGTCGCGAGCGATGAGGTACTCATCGCGCTCGGCATCGTAGAGTGCGAAAGCGAATATGCCGTTGAGGTCTTCGAGAAAGTCGATGCCCTTGTCGCGATATAGCGCCAGTATGACCTCACAGTCGCTGCCTGTCTGAAACTGGTAACGACCGGCATAGCGACGCCGCAGGTCCTGATGGTTGTATATCTCGCCATTGACGGCGAGCACTTGTTTCTTGTCTGGCGAAAACAACGGCTGTCGTCCCGACTCGGGGTCGACTATCGACAGTCGCTCATGACACAGTATGGCTGTGCCGCCAGTGTATATTCCGCTCCAATCGGGGCCGCGATGACGTATTTTTTGGCTCATACACAGAGCCTTTTGTCGCAACGCAGGAGTCTGCTCCTGTATGTCAAAGATTGCTACTATTCCACACATATCTCTTTCGTTTTATGGTTGTTTTATCGTTAGTGCAGCAGTTGCTGCTTAGTTATAGGCGCTCTCGCCGTGTTCGTAGATGTCGAGACCCTCTTCCTCTACACGACGGTCGACGCGTATGCCGATGGTCTTGTCAACAACGATGAACAGCACCGTCGTGACCACAAGGGCAAACACTATGCTCACGCCAGTAGCGATGAGCTGTACCCACAGCTGGTGCCAGTCGCCGTAAAGGGCACCTTCCACTCCACTGGCGCCAGTGATGTAGCGCGTGGCAAACACGCCTGTAAGCACCGACCCTATGATTCCGCCCACGCCATGCACGCCAAAGGCGTCGAGAGCGTCGTCGTATTTGAAGTGCGGCTTTACCGCTGCCACCATCACAAAGCACACTATGGGTGTGATT
>JALEVZ010000121.1 GCA_022788105.1 Prevotella sp.
TTGTGACTTAGAGCACGTTGATGCAAGATTTTAGGTATGTCGGTCTTGACATTTTAACACGAGCAGCGGGCACTCGGAGATATTAATTTCTGTTTTTTATCCCAACTGGCTTATAATTCGGAAATTTTATCTAAATTTGTAAAGGTGTCGTCGAAATAGTGGCTTTTGCCAGTTTCCTTAAGGTTTGCGATGCTTTTGCCACTGCTTTCGCCCCACGCAAACAGGTCGCCGCTTTGGTAGGCACAGATGGCACCGATGTTCCATCCAGCCCATACCGTTCCGCTGGGCAGGCCGAGGTTGACCTCTTTGCTTGACAAGTTGATGACTTCCTGATTCGGTGCAATCTGCGATGTCTCCTGCGCCTGTTCTGTCGGCGTGTCATCGTAGAGATGTTGGGTGGTGACGACAATGAAGAAAAGCAAGCTTGCCGCAACGATGAAAAGCGCAACTTTTGCCATCAGGTGCTGCTTTAGCCAGTCTAATATGCCGCTGCTGTCCTGCGGATTGTCGTCCTCGTCGACGGTAGCAGGTATCGGCTCGTCGTAGCTCGTCGCTTCACCAGCGTTGTAGCAGTGGCTGGCGTTCTTTGCGAACGGTGCGACGGCGGCAAGCATATCGTCCACGCTCTGGTAGCGCGCTTTGCGCATCGGCGACATGGCTTTCACCACGATGTCGGCCATTGGCTGGCTCACCCCAGCGCGCTGAAGTGCGGCCTGTGGGAAACCATTGTTAAGGATGGCCGATGCTTCTGGCGGAGTCTGTCCCGTGAGCATCTTGAAGAGCGTTGCGCCGAGAGCATAGATGTCGAGTGTCACTGGCACCGTGCCGTCCTGCTTGTAGCTTGCCTGCTCTATGGGCGCGTAGCCTGGCGTGCCGAGTCCTATCGATGTGCTCGACTCTGGTTTGCCGTGAGTGTCGTACTGCTTCGACAGTCCGAAGTCGATAAGGTAAATGTGGCCGTTGGTGGCGCGCATCACATTGCCTGGCTTAAGGTCGAGATGCACCATACAGTGGGCATGCATATAGGAGAGGGCTGCGCCGATGGCCATAGTGCAGGCTGCTGCCTCGCCCTCGGCGAGCTGTCCCTTTGAGAGTATGTAGCTGTCGAGCGTGCCGCCAGCGATGTGCTCCATCACATAGTAGGTCGTGTTGTTCTCGTCGAACACATCGACCACCTTCACGATGTTCGGGTGATGCAGCTTCGAGAGGTTTTCAGCCTCCTTGCGGAACTTGTGGCGGTAGTTCTGTACCATCGTGTTCTGCGTGCCTTCCACGCCAGAGCCGTCTGCGCAGCGGCTGTTGACGTTGTGCATGTAAAACTCCTTTATCGCTACGTCCACCGTTACGTTCATCTGCCCCAGCTGTCCGTTCACGGCCGTCCTTACCGTGGCCAGATACGTTATGCCGAACGTGCCCGAGCCGAGTGTCGTGACGATGGTGTATTTCCCATTCTGTAGGGTGTGTCCAGCCTTTAATTCATCCATAATGTTTGACGTTTTTTTGTTCTTCGTCGTTACGCGTTGGCGCACAACGGCTTGGCAAAGGTAATGAGAAAAACCGAAAGTGGCGGCCGCAGGGCTGCATTTTTGTCGTAAACCGCTGATAATTGCGGATTTTTGAGTAACTTTGCATCGTATTATCATAGTGCGCCAAAGCTTTCGGTTGCAGAGTAAAGGAAATTGGCGTATGTTTAATCGCGAAATATCATCAAAATTCTTTAAATGCATAAGGCAGGATTTGTAAACATTGTGGGCAACCCCAACGTGGGAAAGTCTACGCTGATGAACCAACTAATAGGCGAGCGCATAAGCATCGCCACCTTTAAGGCGCAGACCACGCGCCACCGCATCATGGGCATCGTCAACACCGACGATGCGCAGATTGTGTTCTCCGACACACCGGGTGTGCTCAAGCCCAACTACAAGCTTCAGGAGTCTATGCTCGCCTTCTCTGAGTCGGCGCTGCAAGACGCTGACGTGTTGCTCTACGTCACCGATGTGGTGGAGAACCCCGAGAAGAACATGGACTTCCTCGACAAGGTGAAGAAGATGACCATCCCTGTGCTGCTGCTTATCAACAAGATAGACATGAGCGACCAGAAGCAGCTTGGCGACATCGTGGAGAAGTGGCACACGCTGCTGCCCAACGCCGAGATTCTGCCCATATCGGCACAAAACAAGTTCGGCACCGACATGCTGATGAAGCGCATTCAAGAGCTGCTGCCGCCGTCGCCGCCATACTTCGACAAAGACCAGCTCACTGACAAGCCTGCCCGCTTCTTTGTGTCAGAGATTATACGCGAGAAGATTTTGCTCTACTACGACAAGGAGATTCCTTACTCTGTAGAGGTGCGCGTAGACATGTTCAAGGAGGAGCAGGACAAGATAAACATCCACGCCGTGATATACGTGGAGCGCGACTCGCAGAAGGGCATCATTATCGGGCACCGTGGCGTGGCGCTGAAGAAGATGTCTACCGAGGCACGCAAGACGCTGGAGAAGTTCTTCGGCAAGCACATCTACCTCGAGACATACGTGAAGGTGGACAAAGACTGGCGCAGCTCTAAGCGTGAGCTCGACAGCTTCGGCTACAATCCGGAATAGAATTACTGCCCTGAATGGAAAAGAGGGCACACTCTCGCCGGACGGCGAGGGCCAGAGCACGGTCGGCTCCGGCAAAATACTAACAAGGATGCAGAGACCACATCCGGCCCTCTCATTTATATATAATATAGGGTGTGGAGGGGAAACAACAGACTGAAAAACAGAAATGGCAAATTTAGTAGCTATCGTTGGCCGTCCTAACGTGGGCAAGTCAACACTCTTTAATCGACTCACCAAGTCGCGCCGCGCCATCGTGAGCGACACCGCTGGCACCACACGCGACCGCCAGTACGGCAAGTGCGAATGGAACGGACGCGAATTTTCGGTGGTAGACACCGGCGGATGGGTCGTCAACTCTGACGACATCTTCGAAGACGCCATACGCCGTCAGGTGCTTGTGGCAACGGAAGAGGCAGACCTCGTGCTCTTTCTCGTCGACGTGCAGACAGGTCTCACCGACTGGGACCAGGACGTGGCAACCATCCTGCGCCGCTCTAAGCTGCCCGTCATACTCGTGGCAAACAAGACCGACAACAACGACCAGATATATGACGCGGCAGAGTTCTACGCTCTCGGACTGGGCGACCCGCAGTGCATAAGCTCGGCAACGGGCAGCGGCACTGGCGACCTGCTCGACCTCGTGCTCGACAAACTGCCGGCTGTCGCCATCGACGAGACAGAAGACGGCATACCCCGTTTCGCTGTGGTGGGACGTCCTAACGCTGGCAAGAGCAGCATCATCAACGCCTTTATTGGCGAAGACCGCAACATCGTGACCGAGATTGCGGGCACCACACGCGACTCCATCTACACCCGTTTCGACAAGTTCGGCTTCGACTTCTACCTCGTCGACACCGCCGGCATACGCCGTAAGAACAAGGTGTCGGAAGACCTCGAGTTCTACTCGGTGATGCGTTCTATCCGTGCCATCGAAAACTCAGACGTGTGCATACTGATGATCGATGCTACACGCGGCATCGAGGCACAGGACATGAACATCTTCCAGCTCATACAGCGCAACAACAAGTCGCTGGTGGTGGTTGTAAACAAATGGGACCTTGTAGAGAACAAGGACCAGGCGGTCATCAAAACCTTCGAGAACGCCATACGTCAGCGCATGGCACCGTTCGTCGATTTCCCCATAGTCTTTGCCTCTGCCCTCACCAAGCAGCGCATCTTCAAGGTGCTGGAGCTTGCCAAGCAGGTGTACCAGAACCGCACATCGAAGGTCGGCACCGCCAAACTCAATGAGGTGATGTTGCCTCTCATCGAGGCTTATCCGCCACCATCAATAAAGGGCAAGTACATCAAGATAAAGTATTGCACACAGGTGCCGAACACACAGATTCCGTCGTTTGTGTTCTATGCCAACCTGCCGCAGTATGTTAAGGAGCCGTACCGCCGCTTCCTCGAAAACAAGATACGCGAAAACTGGCCTATGCACGGTTGTCCCATCAACGTGTTCATACGTCAGAAGTAAATACGCCACAACTCTATCCCTCTCTCGCTACGGCTTTGGCAATGGTCCACGGTCGGGTGGGGAGGGCTTTTGTTTAAAGATATATGCGACACACACGTTTTATTCTTTTATATGCCTTCGCTGCCCTGCTGCTCTTTGCCTGTGGCGGCAAGAAGGGCAACGACCCGTCGGAGGTGGCAGGACGCACCGCCCGACTCTACTACGAAAATCTGCTGCACGGCCATTATGCCGAGTTCGTGGACGGACATTATCGTCCCGACTCCATACCAGATAGCTACCGCAGTCAGCTCATCGACAACATGCGCATGTATGTAGCCCAGCTGAACGACGACCACCACGGGCTGCATGAGGTGCGCCTGCTGCGTGCCACCGCCGACACCGCGCGGCGTGAGGGCAACGCTTTCCTGCTGCTTTGCTTCCGCGACAGCACAAAGGAGGAGATAGTGGTACCAATGGTCTACGCTGACGGGCTGTGGCTCATGAAGTAGAATAGGGGCGTGGAGCGCTCTGCTTCGTAAATCTTAGCGCTCTGTGTAATCATCCGCAGCGCAGCTCTTTATCTCCCGTCACCTCCCTTTTCGTAATTCGTCACGTATTAAATTGTAAATCTTAGCGCGTTAAATAGAATTAATAAGACCACAAAAAAAAGGCAAGTTGCCGATTTGTGGATTTTTATTGCTAAATTTGCACGCAATAAATTTCAAAAGTACTTATGTCATCATTTGTTGCAGATAAAATTGTAATGGACGGTCTTACGTTCGACGACGTCCTTCTTATCCCTGCTTATTCAGAGGTACTGCCGAAAACGGTAGAGTTGAAAACCAAGTTCTCTCGGAACATCAGCCTGAATGTGCCGTTCGTGACAGCCGCCATGGACACCGTGACAGAATCGGCAATGGCAATAGCCATCGCGCGTGAAGGTGGTATTGGCGTTATACACAAGAACATGTCCATCGAGGACCAGGCCCGTCAGGTCGCCATCGTGAAGCGTGCTGAAAACGGCATGATCTACGACCCTGTGACCATCCGTCGCGGCAAGACCGTGAAGGATGCGCTTGACATGATGGCCGAATACCATATTGGCGGCATACCCGTGGTAGACGATAGCAACCACCTCGTGGGCATCGTCACAAACCGCGACCTGCGTTTCGAGCGCCACCTCGACAAGCTTATCGACGACGTGATGACAAAGGAAAATCTCGTCATAACACACATACAGACCGACCTTGCTGCCGCTGCCGACATACTGCAGAGCAACAAGATTGAGAAGTTGCCCGTTGTAGACAACGAAAACCGCCTCGTGGGTCTCATCACCTACAAGGACATCACAAAGGCAAAGGACAAGCCTATGGCTTGCAAGGACGAAAAGGGACGCCTGCGCGTCGCTGCTGGTGTGGGCGTGACAGCCGACACTCTCGACCGCATGCAGGCGCTCGTTGAGGCAGGCGCCGACGCCATCGTGATTGACACAGCACACGGGCATTCTAAATATGTAATCGAGAAGCTACGCGCTGCAAAGGCTGCGTTCCCCAGTGTAGACATCGTGGTGGGCAATGTGGCAACAGGTGCTGCCGCCAAGATGCTCGTCGACAATGGTGCCGACGCAGTGAAGGTGGGCATCGGCCCCGGCTCTATCTGCACCACACGTGTGGTGGCAGGTGTTGGCGTGCCGCAGCTCAGCGCCGTTTATGACGTCTACTCTGCTCTGCAGGGTACAGGAGTGCCTCTCATCGCCGACGGCGGACTGCGCTACTCCGGCGACATCGTGAAGGCTATCGCCGCCGGTGGCAGCTGCGTGATGATTGGTTCACTGGTGGCTGGCACCGAGGAAAGCCCCGGCGACACCATCATCTTCAATGGCCGTAAATTCAAGAGCTATCGCGGCATGGGTTCGCTCGAAGCTATGGAGAACGGTTCTAAGGACCGCTACTTCCAGGCAGGCACAAAGGACGTGAAGAAGCTCGTGCCGGAAGGCATCGCTGGCCGCGTGCCTTACAAGGGCACAGTGCAGGAAGTCATATACCAGCTCGTGGGCGGTCTGCGCTCAGGCATGGGCTACTGCGGTGCTGGCACCATCGAGGCTATGCACAATGCCAAGTTTACACGCATCACCAACGCCGGTGTGATGGAGAGCCATCCCCACGACATCACCATCACCAGCGAGGCTCCTAACTACTCGCGTCCGCAGTAAGGTGACATGGCGCGCGTCTGCCTGATAGGCAGATGGCGGTCTGGCGCAAGGGCCAGCTGCCGCGCGCAATGAACAGATACTAAGGGCTGCATCCCTGCTCCGTATGCATACATATATATGCAACTGTCCGGACGCGACAGCAATGTATATGGTGTGTGGGTGCGGGGATGCATGCTTTTATATAAAAAGGAAAACCAACCCTATCGGAAAAAGAACACAGCAAATATGAAGTCTATATTACTTACTGCCATGATGCTCCTTTCAGGACTGGCGGCAACGGCACAGACCGACCCGACGATAATGACTATCGACGGCAAACCCGTGTCGCGTTCAGAATTTGAATACTCCTACAACAAGAACAACTCCGAGACAGTGGTAGACAAGAAGAGCGTGGCAGACTATGTCGACCTCTTCATAAACTACAAGCTGAAGGTGCTGGCGGCAGAGGCAGCAGGCATTGACACGACGGAGAGCTTTCGTAAAGAGTTTCTGACATACCGCGACCAGCAGATTCGTCCAGCGTTCATCGCCCCCGACGACCTGAAGCGTGAGGCGTGGAAGGTGTACGTCGAGACACGCGACCGCATCGACTCCACGGGTGGCATGGTGCGCCCTGCTCACATCCTGGTCATGTTGCAACAGAAAGCCACGAAGGCACAGGAGGCGGCAGCAAAGCAGCGTATCGACTCCATCGCTAAGGCTCTTGCTGGCGGTGCCGACTTCGCGGCGCTGGCAGCGAAATGCTCCGACGACAAGGGTTCGGCAAAACGTGGCGGCGACATCTCTTGGATATGCAAGGGACAGACGCTGAAAGAGTTTGAAGATGTGGTGTATGGCATGAAAGAGGGTGAGGTGAGCAAGCCGTTCCTCTCGCCCGTAGGCTACCACATCGTGAAGCTGCTCGGACGCCAGTCGTTCTTCCCCTATGACTCGCTGAAGGCAGACATCGAGCGTTTCGTGTCGCAGGACAGAGTGCGCGAGCGCATCATCTCTCAGAACATAGACTCCATCGCCAAGTCGTCGGTGCCAGCCATCACGGCAGAACAGGTCGTAGACCGCAAGGCGGCAGAGATGGAAGCTGCCGACTCTGACCTCAAAAATCTGGTGCGCGAATACCACGACGGCCTGCTGCTCTACGAGATAAGCAACCGCACGGTGTGGGAAAAGGCCGCCAAAGACGAGGCAGGACAGGAAGCATTCTTTAAGAAGAACAAGAAGAAATATGCGTGGGACGCACCGCGATATAAAGGTATGGCGTACAACACCAAAGACGCTGCCGACATAGAAGCTGTCAAGGCTACCGTCAAAGACCTGCCTTTCGAAGAGTGGGCAGAGACGCTGCGCAAGACCTTCAACGACAGCATAAGACGCATACAGGTCGTGAAGGGCATCTTCAAACGTGGCGACAACGCACTCGTAGACAAGGATGTGTTTGCTGTCGACACCGTGGTAAATGCCCCGAAGGGCTATCCTTACAGTGCGACATACGGCAAGACGCTGAAGGCACCTGAGAACTGGCGCGACGTGCGCGAGCAGGTGGTGGCAGACTATCAGGACCTGCTGGAGAAGAAGTGGGTGGCTGAACTGCGCAAGAGATATAAGGTGAAGGTCGACAAGAAAGTGCTTGCCACAGTGAACAAGCACTAAAACAGGTCTTGAACAAGGCAAAAACAGGTCTTGAACAAGCTTTAAAACACGTCTTGAACAAGCCTTAAAACAGGTCTTGAACAAGCCTTAACCAAGTTTTGAAAAAGCATAGGGCGGGCTGACAACTGGTCTGTCTTCTTTACAGCGAAAGTAACATTGCGCTTGCCAGCGCTTGCTGGCAGGGCGCACACTATAATATAAACAACAGAACATGAACAAGAGTTTTAAGATATTCTTCTGCTTCTTGGCAGCACTTCTGCTCGTCGGCATGACAGCCAACGCAGGCAGAAACGGTAGCCGCGCAGGCAGCAATAGCTTGGCGCCCGTAAGCGCCGACAACGACACCGTTGCCGCAGACACGGCAGCCGCAGAGCATGAGTTGCCAGAAACAAGTATTGTTGACGAGGTGATATGGGTGGTTGGTGACGAGCCTATACTCAAGTCAGACGTGGAGATGATGCGTCTGCAGGGCGAAGCCGATGGTGTGACATGGAAGGGAAACCCCGACTGCTCCATCCCTGAGCAGATAGCAGTGCAGAAACTGTTCCTGCACCAGGCTGCCATCGACTCTATCGAGGTGAGCGAGAGCGAGGTTTCTTCAAACATCGACCGCCAGATAGAGGCATGGATTCAGTATGCTGGCTCAAAGGAGAAGTTGGAGGAGTATCGTAAGATGTCGGTGTCGCAGATGCGTCAGCAGCTGCGCGACGACGCCCGTAACCAGTTCCTCGTGCAGCGCATGAAGGAGAAACTGGTTGAAGACGTGAAGGTTACACCTGCCGATGTGCGCCGCTATTTCAGCAAGCTGCCTGCCGACAGCGTGCCGTTCGTGCCGACAGAGGTGGAGGTGGAAATCATAACCCACCAGCCTAAGATTTCGCAGGAGGAGATAAACCGTGTGAAAGACGAGTTGCGCGACTACACCGAGCGTGTAAACAAGGGGCAGACCTCGTTCTCGACACTGGCGCGTCTCTACTCTGAGGATGGCTCTGCACGTCAGGGTGGCGAACTGGGATACATGGGCCGTGGTATGCTCGACCCTGCTTTTGCCAACGTGGCGTTCAACCTCACCGACCCGAAGAAGATTTCCAAGATTGTGGAGTCGGAGTATGGTTTCCACATCATACAGCTCATAGACAAGCGTGGCGACAAAATCAACGTGCGCCACATCCTGCTCAAACCGCGCGTCTCTGACGAGGAGGTGGAGGCTGCCCGCGTGCGTCTCGACTCGCTTGCCACCGACCTGCGTGCCGGAAAGGTGAACTTCGAGGATATAGCGATGTATGTGTCCGACGACAAAGACACCCGCAACAACCATGGTCTGATGTCTACCTACGGCGAAGACGGCATCACGTCGCGCTTCCAGATGAAAGACCTGCCTACGGAGATAGCACGTGAGGTGGAGAACATGAAGGTGGGTGACATCTCTAATGCGTTCCGCATGATAAGCCGTAAGAACAACAAGACCGTTGTGGCTGTCATCAAACTGAAGAACCGCATCGAGGGCCACCGCGCCACTATCACCGAAGACTATCAGGTGATGAAGAACGTGGTGTTGCAGAAGGAGCGTGCCGACTTGATTCACAAATGGGTGGTGAACAAGATTAAGCAGACGTATGTGCGCATGAAAGACCGCTACCGCGACTGCGACTTCGAGTACCAGGGGTGGATAAAGTAAAACCGCAAAACGGCTTACAACGAAGCAGATGTGATGTGTGAAGATATTTATTGTTTGTGATGAAATCTGATAAAGATAATTCTCAGAAAAGATATTTGAATGGGCATAGAATCATAGTTTCTTTGGTTCTATGCCTTTTTGGGCTTTGCCTTGTCTTCGCGATGGGGGCGCCACGTGGGCGCACGGCGAAGAAGGGAAAGAAGGACAGTCGTGTCTATCTGATTCACTCCGACGAGCTGAAATATGACCAGTGGGGTCAGGTGCGGGGGGCGCAAATCGTGAAGGGCAGCGTGCATTTCTCCAACGACGGGGCGCACCTATGGTGCGACAGTGCCTATTTCTTCCAAGAGCAGAACTCGGTGGAGGCGTTTGGACATGTGCGTTTCAAGCAGGGCGACACTTTGTCGCTGACCTGCGACTACGGACAGTACGACGGACAGGCACAGATGATGAGGGCGCGCCATAACGTGGTGCTCAAACATCGGCAGCAGACGCTCTACACCGACAGCCTCGACTACGACCGCATCTACGAGAACGCCTATTTCTTTGAGGGCGGCAAGCTGGTCGATGGCGACGATGTGCTCGTCAGCGACTGGGGCGAATACAACACGCAGACACGCGAGGCGGCGTTCTTCTACAATGTGCGCATGCGCAGCAAGAACGATGTGGTAGACACCGACACGCTGTTTTACGACACGCGCGAGTCGGTGGCTCACGTGACAGGACCGTCGAAGATAACGTCGGGCGACAACGTGATAAACACCTCCGACGCGTGGCTCAACTCAAAGACGGACCGCTCGCAGCTGTTCGGACGTTCTACCATCGTCAATAAGGAGAAGTCGATAACGGGCGACAGCCTGTACCACGACAGCAAGACGGGACAGAACGACGGCTACGGCAACGTGATTTATACCGACACTCTGAACAAAAATGCGCTCTATGGCGACCGCGTGTCTTACAACGAACAGACGGGTTACGGCTTCGCCACGCAGCGTGCGCTGCTCAAAGACTATTCGCAGCAGGACACGTTGTATGTGCATGCCGACACGTTGAAGCTGTTTACATACAACATCGACACCGACTCGGTCTACCGTGTGGTACACGGCTACCCACATGTCAAGGCTTATCGCCCCGACGTGCAGGCGGTTTGCGACTCTATGGTATTCTGTAGCCTCGACTCTTGTCTTACGCTCTACCGCGACCCTGTGGCGTGGAGTGGGGAGCGCCAGATTCTCGGCGAGCAGATGAAGATATACATGAACGACAGCACCGTGCGCCAGGCGCAGGTCATAGAACAGGCGTTGTCGGTGGAGAAGGTCGATGACGACAACCACTACAACCAGGTGTCGTCGCGACTGATGGACGCTTTCTTTGTCGATGGCGCGGTGCGACGGGTCGTGGCGACAGGCAATGTGAAGACAATATTCTATCCGCAGGACAGCAAAGACAGTTCGTTGACAGGTCTCAACTACCTCGAGACGGACACGCTGCGCATGTTTATGACGCCGCAGCGACAACTCGAACGCATCTGGACGTCGCGTGCGTCGGGCACGATGTACCCCATTACGCAGATTCCACCGCAGAAGTACCGACTTGAGGAGTTTGCGTGGTTTGAGGAGCTGAGGCCCACAGGTCCCGACGATGTGTTCTTGTGGCGCGGCAAAGGTGGCGACAACAAGCTGAAGGCGGTGCGCCGTCAGGAGGCTCCGCTACAGCATATAGGCAGCGGCGGAGCAGGGGAGGACCGACCGTGAGATATTTCGGCAACCGTCGTCCGCGTGGCTTTCACCACACCTTTATATATATAGACGAGCGTAAGGAGCTGTTGCGGCGTCTTGCCGACAGACATAAGGCTGGCGGAGACGAGAGCCTTGAGACGGCAGCTGGCGTGGCGTGGCGTGACAGCGAGGGCGGCATGTCGGAGTGTGACGGCAAGGGCGGCATGTCGGAGTGTGACGGCGAGGGCGGCATGGGTCGCGCGCGTCGTGGCACTGGCGGCACGATGATGGGCTTGATTGTGCCTCTGCTGCTGTTGGCTGCGCTTCTTGTGGTCTGTTTATTAGTTGTTTTAATGATTTGAGCTATATGGCAAACAACTTGTTGACTTGTTAACTCGTTGGTTGTCAGCATGTCTTCGGCATGCGAAACTTAAATAATGAATTGAAGTTATGAGTGACATTATTCAGCTTTTACCCGACTCGGTGGCAAACCAGATTGCTGCAGGGGAGGTGATTCAGCGTCCGGCAAGCGTGATAAAGGAGCTTGTGGAGAACGCTGTCGACGCTGGCGCCACGGACATTAAGGTGCTGGTGGTCGATGCTGGCCGCACTTCCATACAGGTTATAGACAACGGTAAAGGCATGTCCGAGACCGACGCGCGTCTCGCTTTTGAGCGTCATGCCACGTCGAAGATAACCAAAGCAAAGGACCTTTTCGCACTCTCTACTATGGGATTTCGCGGCGAGGCGCTTGCCTCTGTGGCTGCTGTGGCGCAGGTGGAGCTGAAGACACGACAGGCTAACGACGAGCTTGGCACTAATCTGTGCATCGCGGCGTCGAAGGTTACGTCGCAAGAACCGTGCTCATGTGCTGTCGGCAGCAACTTTGTTGTGGAGAATCTGTTCTTCAATGTGCCAGCACGACGTAAGTTTCTCAAGGGTAACAACACCGAACTGAAGAACATAATCACTGCTTTTGAACGCATTGCACTGGTCTATCCTAACGTGTCGTTTACGCTGTTTAGCAATGGCACGGAGGTGTTGTGCCTGAAAGCGGGCGCTCTGCGTCAGCGCATTGTGGACGTTGCGGGCAAACGAATAAACCAGTTTCTGCTGCCGGTAGACGTGAAGACGAGTTTCTGCACGGTGAGCGGATTTGTGGGAAAGCCTGAGGCGGCGCGTAAGAAGAACGTGGCGCAGTACTTTTTCGTGAACGGACGTTACATGAAGCACCCTTACTTTAACAAGGCGGTGGCATCGGCGTATGACCGCCTCGTGCCTGATGGCGAGCAGGTGCCGTACTTCATCTATTTTGATGTGCCTGCCGACACGATTGATGTGAATATCCATCCCACAAAGACGGAGATAAAATTTGAGAACGAACAGGAGATTTGGTCCATCCTCGTGGCGGCGGTCAGAGAGTCGGTGGGCATGTTTGGCGAGGTGGCGACAATCGATTTTGACACGCTGGGGCGCCCCGACATACCTGTGTTTAGCCCTGACGACACTATAAGTGCGCCGAAGGTGCAGTACAATCCAAATTACAACCCGTTCAATGAGCGGCGTAATGTGACGCCGCCTTCGCAGGGAGGTGCAGACGATTCGTTGCTCGATGGCGCAGCAGGAGCGGGTAGTGACGACGGGCTGTTGACGAGTTCTGCCATGCAGCCAGCAGGCGTTTCAGGCTTCGCCCCGGCTACCTTAGGTTCTTCAGATGGCATGATTGGCTCTTCAGATGGCATGATTGGCTCTTCGCTTGGCGCTTCTAATTTTACCGGTGGCATGCTACATACCTCGTCGGTGACGCCGTCTGAAGACAGCCAGTCGGCAGTCTCGCCTGACGACGGACAACTGCTTGACAGCCGTATGACGTCTGGTGGCAGTGGCTTCGGACAACTTCTTGACAGCGATGCAGTGCAAGGTTTTGGAGAAGAATCATCAAAAGGTCTTGGGGATGGTAAGTCGCAGGGCTTTGATAATGTCCCTAATGGTCTTGATAATGGTGTGCAAGGTTTTGTCGATGTTCTTACCGACTCGTCGACATTGACCTCCGCAGCGTCTGCCGACACACTGTTCCCTACTGCCAAAGGTGCCGACAGCGTAGTCGCAGAGATGTCGCCTGTTCATTACCAGTACAAGGGACGCTACATCATGACGGCCGTAAAGGCGGGACTGATGATAGTGGACCAGCACCGCGCCCATGTGCGCATACTTTACGAACAGTACCTCGAGCGCATGGCAAGTCGTCATGGCGACTCGCAGAAGGTGCTGTTCCCAGAGGCATTGCACCTCACTCCTGGCGACGATGTGGTGGTACAGAAAATCATGCCAGAGCTTGAGGCGATAGGCTTCGAGTTGACTTCGCTCGGCGGCGGCAGCTATGCCGTCAATGCTGTGCCGGCTGGACTCGACGGCGTGGATGTGCAGTCGCTGCTCCACGACATGATAGGGTCGGCGGGGGAGAATGTGTCCAGTGTGGTCGAAGAGATTGATCGCGCGATGGCTCTTGCTATGGCGCGCCATGCTGCCATAGGTTACGGCTGCGTGCTCGATAACGCAGAAATGGAGAATATGGTCAACAGCCTGTTTGCCTGTTCCAACTTCAACTATACACCCGACGGCAAGAGCATTTTCAGCATACTCAAACAGTCGGAGATAGAGTTTCTGTTGGGATAAGCGGCGCATTGCGTCGCCTCTCTCGATGAGGTGTGCTGTCTCTTTCGATGGGTTGCGTCGCCTCTCTCGATGAGGTGTGCTGTCTCTTTCGACAGGTCGTAATTTCTTGTATTGTAGCGTTTAATGCCAATTTTGTGAAGACAAAAAGAAAGCAATTCAAAGGGGATAATTGCTTTAAATCATTATTTCTTGATGTTTTTTATACTTTTTTTATTGTCTTATGTAGTTTTTTTATCAAAAAGTGTGCGGAATTGATTTTTATTGCTAACTTTGTACCGAAGTAGCAGGTTGCGGCTTGCGTGAAAAATGAAGAAGAATTGTTTAAATGGTATTTTGATTTTAAAATTAATAATAAAAAGGTTATGAAAAAATTATTGATTGCTTTGGCTTTTGCCGGCTTCTCTATGTCATCTATGGCACAGGAGGCAGATCCTACACTGAAGTACAGTGTAGCTACTAATTCATTCTGGAGCAACTGGTTCATCCAGGTAGGTGTGGACTGGAATGCTTGGTATTCTAACGAGGAGCACGGACTCGGCCTCGCAAGAAGCCCGTTCAAGGATTTCCGCTCAAATCCCGGCGCTTCTATCGCTATCGGTAAGTGGTTTACTCCCGGCATCGGTCTCCGTACCAAACTCTCTGGTATCTGGGGCAAGGCTGTAACCGACGACAATAACGACGGTAACTGCAACAAGTACTGGACTCTGAACGAGCACGTTCTCTTCAACCTGAGCAACATGCTGTGTGGTTACAACCCCAACCGCGTTTGGAACTTCATTCCCTTCGCAGGTGCAGGTCTGACACGTTCAATGAGCTACAATACTTATGCTATGAACTATAGCATCGGTATCCTCAACACATTCCGCGTAAGCAAGCACGTAGGTATTAACCTCGAGCTTGGCTGGGATCGTATGGAGGATGATGGCGACGGCATAGCTGTTGCCAATGGCGATCGCGGCTGGGATAGTCACGACAACAAGCTCTACGCAGAGGTTGGTCTTACATTCAACCTTGGCAAGGCTTCTTGGGACAAGACTCCCGATGTTGACGCTATCAAGGCTCTGTCACAGGCTCAGATCGACGCCCTCAACGCACAGCTCAACGACGCTAACGCTGAGAACGCTCGCCTGAAGAAGTTGCTCGCAGAGAAGAAGGACGAGGCTCCCAAGGCTGTTAAGGAGTTCGTAGGTACACCTGCTTCTGTATTCTTCAATATCAACCGTTACAAAATCGCTTCTAAGAAGGATCTCGTAAATGTTAAGGGTATCGCCGACTACGCTAAGGAGAACGACGCTAACCTGCTCGTTACTGGTTATGCTGACAGCGCTACTGGTAAGCCCGCTTACAACCAGAAGCTCTCTGAGAAGCGTGCCAACGCTGTTGCTGACGAGCTCGTTAAGATGGGTGTAAGCCGCGACAAGATCACTACAGAGGCTAAGGGTGGTGTAAACGATCTCTCTCCGATTTCGTTCAACCGTCGTGCTACTGTTCAGGTTAAGGACTAATAGCAACATTTTGCCGTGACATTGTTGCGGCGTGAAAATACAAGGGATGCTCTTCGGGGCATCCCTTTTTTCGTTTGTGGCGGTGCCTCGATGCGACGCCTTTGTCTCCATGACACTCTTTTCGTGGTTCAGATGACACTTTGCTATGATTTCGCGGCAAAAACTGACGCTAATTCTTAACATGTGTTAAAGGTCTCGTAGTGTTCCCACTACGGCCCTTTGGCGGTGTCACTACGGCCCTTTGACAAGCTCATTAGGCCCCTTTGACAAGCTCAATAAGGCACTATCGTTTTGTCAACTTGGCCTGATGGGAAAACGGGGAGACGTAAATCTATTTATGAAGAGGTGGTGAAGGGGCGTTTGCCGCTATTGGGTAATGGTTTTGCTGTGGCTCTTTGTTTGTCTGGCGAACCTCGCTTTTGCTCGTAAAAATTGTGGTTTGTGCTCCTTAATGTCATGCGAGAAAGGCTAAATGTGGCAAAAATAAAGGAAAATATCTACTTTTTTTGAAAATAATTAGCAAAACGTTTGGCGGAATGGAGAAATATATCTACCTTTGCAACCGCTTAGAAAAAGCAAGGGCGTTTAGCTCAGCTGGTTTAGAGCATCTGCCTTACAAGCAGAGGGTCGGCGGTTCGAATCCGTCAACGCCCACTGGGGTGTTTCCTCGTAGCATTCTCTTCGGAGAGGCTGCGGGGATTTTTTTGTTTATGCACGTTTGCGTGACGTGGGGCGGGTGCGCGACTTTTGAAAAAGCGCGCGTGCATATTTTGAAAAACGGACGTGTGACTTTCGTGAAACGGGCGCGTGGCTTTCGTGAAATGGATGCACGGCTTTTGTGAAATGGACGTGTGACTTTTGAAAAAGCATCGAGTTCTCTTGAATCTATAATTTGTTAAAAAAGATAAATATTTAACGACATATTTGTGAGGGTGAAATATTTTGCTTACCTTTGCAACCGCTTACTGAAAGCAAGGGCGTTTAGCTCAGCTGGTTTAGAGCATCTGCCTTACAAGCAGAGGGTCGGCGGTTCGAATCCGTCAACGCCCACATAAAAGGATGTAGCCGATAGGTTGCATCCTTTTT